>NZ_JBFODD010000019.1:0-156526 GCF_040908115.1 Aeromonas sp. R7-1
TCAGTCCGTCAGTCCGTCAGTCCGTCAGTCCGTCAGTCCGTCAGTCCGTCAGTCCGTCAGTCCGTCAGTCCGTCAGTCCGTCAGTCCGTCAGTCCAGTCCAATCCAATCCAATCCAGTCCGCCAGCATATCAACCTGGTTCAACCCGCCAGCACGCCAATAAAAACGGGAGCCTTGACGGCTCCCGTGACGAAGGGACGCTGGCCCGGGCTCAGCCCTGGTTGGCCGGATCCTCGTGGGCGGAGAACTCCCGCATGAAGGCCTCGGCCCGCTCCACCATCCTGGTGGACCCGACGAAGTAGGGGGTCCGCTGGTGCAGAGCGGTAGGCTGGATGTCCATGATGCGGCCAAAGCCGTCGGACGCCTTGCCACCGGCCTGCTCCACCAGGAAGGCCATGGGGTTGCACTCATAGAGCAGGCGCAGCTTGCCGTTCGGGGAGTTGGTGCCGGACGGGTAGATGTAGATGCCCCCCTTGAGCAGGTTGCGGTGGAAATCCGACACCAGGGAGCCGATGTAGCGGGAGGTGTAGGGCCTGTGAGTCGCCTCGTCACGCTCCTGGCAGTATTTCAGGTACTTCTTCACCCCGTCCGGGAACTTGATGTAGTTGCCCTCGTTGATGGAGTAGATCTTGCCCTCCTCCGGAATGCGGATGTTCTCGTGGGAGAGGCAGAAGCAGCCGATGGAGGGGTCATAGGTGAAGCCGTTGACCCCAAAGCCGGTGGTGTAGACCAGCATGGTGGAGGAGCCGTAGACCACGTAGCCCGCCGCGACCTGACGGTGGCCCGGCTGCAGGAAGTCCTCCAGAGTGACCCCGGCACCCGGTTTGCTGACCCGGCGATAGATGGAGAAGATGGTCCCGACCGAGACGTTGACGTCGATGTTGGAGGAGCCGTCGAGGGGGTCTATCAGCACCACGTACTTGGAGTGACGGGAGAGCTCGGAATCGAAGGAGACGAAGTCCTCCTCCTCCTCAGAGGCCATGCCGCACACCTCGCCACGGGCCTCCAACGCCGCCTTGAAGCGCTCGTTGGCGTAGACGTCCAGCTTCTGCTGCACCTCGCCCTGCACGTTTTCGGCGCCGATGGAGCCGATGATGTCCGCCAGACCCGCCTTGTTGATCTCCCGGTTCACCACCTTGGCGGCCAGGCGGATGGAGCTGAGCAAGGAGGTCAGCTCGCCGGTCGCGGTCGGGTAGTCCGCCTGCTTTTTGACGATGAACTCGCCCATGGTGATCATGTTTCGCATTCTTGTTCCTTTAAGATCGTTTCCGTTGGCCGTTGAAAACGTTTGCAAGTGTCGGCAAAAAAAGTGCCGATCCCCGGCAGCGTTGTTTTGTAACCCAATGTAACGCCTGTTTTTTGTTTTTGCAGCGAATTAAGCCGTTCTTTAAATCGCCAGAAAGCCGCGCCACCACGGGCTTTCGCCGTGAAACAAGGGTGCCATCCGGCATCTTTTGGGGGGTTAATTCGTGACAAGAATGCATCCGGGCCGACGCGGCTGCCCGCCCTGCTCCCCCCTGGCGCCCGGCAATGTTGCGCCAGAGGATCCCCTCTTGAGATCTGCCCCCCAATCCCGCACACTGGCTGCGCTTTGGAAGCAAAAAAAACATAAGGATATTCAATGAAAAAGTCGCTTATCGCCGGGGCGGTTGCCGCTCTGCTCACCCTCCCCGTCCTCGCCGCCCAGGTGCCTGAAGGCACCCAGCTTCTGCCAGCCGCCCAGCAAGTGTTCGTGCGCAACATCGGCACCGAGCCTGCCTCCATCGATCCCCAGATGGTGGAAGAGAGCGCGGGCAGCGACGTCGTCAACGATCTGTTCGAGGGGCTCTATACCCTGGATGGCAACGGCAAGCTGCAGGCGGCGGGCGCCCTTGGCTACGAGCTCGATGCCACGGGCACCGTCTACACCTTCAAGCTCAGACCCGATGCCAAATGGTCCAACGGCGAGCCGGTGACGGCGGCGGACTACGTATATGGCTGGCAGCGGGCGGCGGACCCCAAGAACGCCTCCAACTACGCCTGGTTCATCGAGCTGACCGGCGTCGCCAATGCCAGCGACGTGGTGCAGGGCAAGCAGAGCCCGGATGCCCTGGGGATCAAGGCGCTCGATGACTACACCCTGCAGATCACCCTGAAAAACCCGGTCCCCTTCTTCCTCAAGACCCTCTCCCACTACACCACCTTCCCGGCGCCCAAGGCCACCATCGAGAAGTTCGGTCATGAGTGGGTCAAACCGGCCAACATCGTCTCCAACGGCGCCTTCGCCCTCAAGGAGTGGACCCCGAACGAGCGCCTCATCGCCGAGCGCAACCCCCACTACTGGGACAACGAGCACACCGTGCTGAACAAGGTGATCTATCTGGAGATCGTCTCCGATACCGCGGCCTACAACCGCTATCGTGCGAGCGAGCTGCACTACACCACCTATCCCCTGGAGCAGTATCAGCAGATCAAGCGCCAGAGCCCGGAGGAGCTGGTGAGCGCCCCCATGCTCGCCACCTACTACTACGTCTTCAACACCCAACGCAAGCCCTTTGACGACGTCAGGGTGCGCAAGGCACTGTCTCTTGCCATCGACCGGGACACCATCACAGAGAAGATCCTGGGACAGGGGCAGCTCTCCGCCTTCAGCCTGACCCCGCCGAGCGTGGACGGCTTCGAGCTCAAACGCCCCGCCAGCGAGCTGATGAGCAAGGAAGAGCGCATCAAGCAGGCCAAGGCGCTGCTTGGCGAGGCGGGTTACGGCCCTGACAAGCCGCTGACGGTGGACATCCTCTACAACACCAACGAGGGGCACAAGAAGATAGCGCTCGCCATCTCCTCCATGTGGAAGCACAACCTGGGGGTCAAGGCGGAGCTCAACAACATGGAGTGGAAGACCATGGTGTCGGCCCTGAACGAGGGTGACTTCGGGGTGAGCCGCTACTCCTGGAACGGAGACTACAACGATGCCTCCACCTTCCTCGACATCATGACCTCCAGCAGCAGCGCCAACAGCGGCAAGTGGTTCAACAAGGAGTACGACGCCCTCCTGGCCAAGGCCCATGACGCCAAGGATCCGGCCGAGCGCAACCGCCTCTATCAGCAGGCCGAGGTGCTGATCGACGAGGAAGCCCCCATCGCCCCTGTCTACTTCTACGTGAAATCACGGCTGCTCAAACCCAACGTCAAGGGCTACCCCTACCAGAACCCACAAGACCTGGTCTATGCCAAGGATCTCTATCTGACGGCGCAGTGACGCTGGGCACCGAACCAAAAGACCGCCTCGAGGGCGGTCTTTTTTATCCTACTTCTTTATCCTACTTCTCCTGACAGCCCGCCACCGCGAGCCGGGCGCGTCTTCGCACCGTCACGGGCCTCACCAGCAACTGCGCCAGCAGCACCCCCATCAGGGTCATGCCGCCACCGATGAGGTGATAGCTGGTGAGCCGCTCCCCGAGCCAGCTGATGGCAAGAGCGGCCGTCATGACCGGCAACAGGTTCATGAAGATGGCGGTGCGGCTCGCCCCGAGCAGGGCAATGCCCTGCATCCAGAGCCAGGGCGAGAGGGCCGAGGTCGGGATCCCCGCATAGAGGATGAGCCAGAGGGCGCTGCCATCGGGCCAGTGCCCGTCCACCAGCAGATAGAAGGGGGTGAGGAACAGGAGGCTGCACAGCACCTGGCCGTAGAGCATGGACCAGTTGTCCAGCCCCAGATCCCAGCGCTTGAGCAGCACGCTGTAGAGCGCATAGGTGGCCGCCGACAGCAGCATGTAAACGGAACCGATATGGATGCCCTGGGTCAGCAGCCGGGCCGGATCCCCCTGCCCCAGCAAAATCGCCAGCCCCAGAATGGAGATGGCGCCTCCCAGCAGCGCCCCCCAGGTGGGCCGCTCGCGCAGCAACCAGATGCTGAGCAGCACTGTCATCAAGGGGGTCAGCCCCATCATCAGGCCAATCTCGGTGGCCCCCAGGGTCTGGGCCGCGTAATAGCCAAAGGTCTGGTTCAAGACCATGCCGAGCAGGGCCAGCATCGCCAGCTTCGAGAAACCGGCCCGCAGCTTGCGGCGCTCGCGCCAGGCCCGGTGAGCCAGAAACGGGGTCAGCACCAGGGCCGCCACCATCCAGCGCGACCAGGCGAGCGCCGCAGGAGACAACACCCCGACCGCCAGCTTGCTGACGATGCCATTACCGGCCCAGATGGCCATGCAGGAGAAGGGAAACAGGAAGGCAAGGGGCATTGCGATATCCAGAATAAAAAGGCGGGTATTGCGCGCGAGTATAGAGAGGCAATCAGGATAAGCAAGCCTGCCAACGCAGGAAGAAGCGCCATGACGCGAACGGTTGGCGCCGCGCCCAGGCGCCATCAACAATCATGCCCGCACAGGGGCGGGCATGAGGGGGACCAGGGTCAGCCTGAGGCGCCTCAGGCGGCATCCATGTGGAGCCTTGAAATCAGTTCATTGACCTCGAGCACCGTCTGGCGATGGGGAATGTCGGCTTGCAATGGCATCATCAGCAAGCCCGACTGGAAATCGAAGCGCCCCCTGCCGTGGATGTAAATCCGCCCCTTGAAGAAGGTTTTGACATGTTTTGCCACCATCAGTGGCAGGTACTTCTTGAACACTCTCATCGTTTGCAACCTCTTGAAGTTGTATCCGTATGACAGCAGCTTATGCGAAATAATTCCGTTAAATTTATATAAAAAACCGGAAAAATCGACTCTCTCTTCCCCAAAAAACCAAACTGTAACTTATTATTAACTTTTACCGTATTGTATGCGGTCCTTCCAGCCAGAGCAAGACTCCTTTGCCATCTTGCCATTCGATGCAGGCCAGCCCGGACGTCGCGAACATGGGGGCCCCTGCCGCCGGGCAGAGACTCTGAACCAGATATCCCACCAGCGGCAGGTGACTGACCATCAGGATGTTGTCATGCTCCGCCGCCAGCGCAGTGAGGTAGCTCGCCACGAAAGCCGGATCCCCGTAGGGGGTGATGTCGCCGCTCTCCTCGACCTTGAGGGCCTTGGGCAACACGGGGGCGATGGCCTGCCAAGTCTGTCTGGCACGCAGGTAGTTGCTGTGGATCACCAGGTTCAGGGAGCCTGCCAATTGGGGAGCCAGCCAGCCCGCCATGTGGATGGACTCTTCGATGCCTTGCTCGGTCAGTGGACGCTGTTCATCAGTCTTTGCGTTCATGCCAGCCTGGCCATGACGCATGATGTAGATTTTCATTACAACCTCGCCCAGGGGGCCTGTTTAAATAGCGGGGGGATCTTACCCCGCCATGCCGGGGGAAACAATTGCGCCACCTCTCAGAAAAGGGTTTGCCTCGCAAGATAGCGGGGTCGATAATCATGTTTAAATTCAAATAAATTCACCGCGAGCCCCTCCCCAATGAGCCCATATGCCAGTCCCAATGACCATCGGCGGTATCACTATCTGGAGCTGGCAAACCGGCTCAGGGTCTTGCTGATCTGTGATCCCGAGACCGACAAATCCGCCGCCTCCCTGGCGGTGAATACCGGCCACTTCGACGATCCTGCGGATCGCCAGGGCATGGCCCATTTCCTCGAGCATATGCTGTTTCTCGGTACCCGCACCTACCCCAAACCCGGTGAATACCAGCAATTCATGAGCCGCCACGGTGGCAGCAACAACGCCTGGACCGGTACCGAGTTCACCAACTTCTTCTTCGACATCGACAACGGCTTCTTCGAGGCGGGGCTCGACCGGTTCTCCCAGTTCTTCATCTGCCCCACCTTTGCACCGGAGTGGGTCGACAAGGAGCGCAACGCGGTAGACTCCGAGTACCGCCTCAAGCTGCAGGACGACGTGCGCCGCGGCTACCAGGTGCACAAGGAGACGGTCAATCCGGACCACCCCTTCTCCAAATTCTCGGTGGGCAACCTCGACACCCTGGCGGATCTCCCCGGCCGAGATCTGCGCTCGGACCTCATTGCGTTCTACGAAACCCACTACAGTGCGGATCGCATGGCGCTGGTCATGCTTTCACCGGCACCCATCGAGACCCAGCTAGCCTGGTGTGATCGCTTCTTTGGTGCCATTCCGGATCGCCACCTCGGGCCTCCGGTACTGAGCCATCCTCTCTACCGGCTCGATGATCTCGGCATTCGCATCCAGCTGACCCCGGTCAAGGAGACCCGCAAGCTGGCGCTGACCTTCCCGCTGCCGTGCGTGGATGAGTATTACGACAAAAAACCCCTCACCTTCCTGAGCCACCTCATCGGCTATGAGGGGGAAGGCAGCCTGCTCTCTCTGCTCAAGGGGCGAGGCTGGGTCAATCAGCTCGCCGCCGGCGGCGGCATCAGCGGCGCCAACTTCAAGGACTTTGGCGTGAGCTTTGGCCTCACCCCCCTTGGGCTTGAGCATGTGGACGAGATCATCGCCGCCCTGTTTGGCTATCTGAAGCTCATCGAGCGGGGCGGGGTGCAGGCCTGGCGCTATGAGGAGAAGCGCAGCGTGCTGGAATCCGCCTTCCGCTTCCAGGAGCGGGGCCGGGCCCTCGACACCGTCTCCGGCCTCGTGCTCAACCTGTTCAGCTACGGGCCGGACGATCTGCTCTACGGCGACTACATGATGCGCGAGTTCGATGAGCCGCTGATCCGGCGCTTCCTCGCCAAGCTGACCCCCCACAACCTGCGGGTGACCATCCAGGCCCCGGAAGTGAGCACGGATCGCCTCGCCCGCTGGTACCAGACACCCTACAGCGTCCAGAGCATCAGCGAGGCCGAAAAGATCCGCTGGCAGCAGAGTGAACCGGATCCCGCCCTGCACCTGCCGGCGCCCAACCCCTTCATCAGCACCCGCCTCGACGCCCGTCTGCCGGCGCTGCCCGCCGACATGCCGTCCTGCCTCATCGACAGGCCCGGTTTCCGGCTCTGGCACCTGCACGAGCATCAGTTCAGCGTGCCCAAGGGCAGCCTTTATATCTCCGTCGACAGCGAACATGCGGTCAAGAGCCCGCGTCACATCGCCATGGCGCGTCTGGCCGTGGAACTGCTCACGGATCACCTCAACGCCCTCACCTACCCGGCGGAGCTCGCGGGCCTTGGCTACCAGATTTATGCCCATCAGGGGGGCTTTACCATCAACCTCAGCGGCTTTGCCGACAAGCAACCGCTGCTGCTCGACATGATCCTCGGCAACCGCACCCTGGGGTATCCGGATCCGGCCCGCTTTAGCGAGATCAAGGAGCAGCTTATCCGCAACTGGGAGAACCAGTCCAAGACCCGCCCCATCTCCCAGTTGTTCAACCAGCTCACCAGTTTGCTGCAACCCAACAACCCGCCCTTCGAGCAGCTGTTGCGCCACCTGCGCACCGTCGAACTCGGGGAGATGCCCGGCTTCGTCTCCGAGCTCTTTGCCAGGGTGCATCTGGAGGCCCTGGTACACGGAGACTGGACGGCCGCCGAGGCCCTCGAACTCGCGGCCCTGCTGGAGCGCCACCTCGGTGCCAACAGCCAGCCCAGCGCCGAGACCCGCCGCCCCCTCATCTCCATCCAGGACAGAGGTACCCTCATTCGCGAACAGGGGTGCGATCACGAGGACTCGGCGCTGCTGGTCTACTACCAGTCGCGCACCACCCAGGCGCGGGATCTCGCCTGCTTCACCCTGGCCAACCACATCATGTCATCCACCTTCTTCCACGAGCTGCGCACCCGCCAGCAGCTCGGTTACGTGGTGGGAGCCGGCAACCTGCCCCTCAACCGCCATCCCGGTCTCATCTTCTATATCCAGTCGCCGGTAGCGGGGCCGCAGATCCTGCTGGATGCGGTGGAGGAGTTCATCGATCTCTTCCCGCTGGCCATGTTGGAGTTCACCGAGCAGCAGTGGCAGGAGAGCAAGGCGGGGTTGCAGGCCCAGCTCAGCGAGCGGGATGCCAACCTGCGCAGCCGCGGCCAGCGGCTCTGGGTCAGCATCGGCAACAAAGATCTGGGTTTTGATCAGCGCGAACGGGTACGCGAGGAGGTGGGCAGGCTCCGCCGTGCCGATCTGGTGCGCTTCATCACCCAGCTGAGATCCCGTACCTCGGATCGCCTCATCCTCTGCAGCTATGGCCTGGGCCACGAGCACGACGAGCGGATCACCGGCCAGTTTGTCGACGATCCCAGGGCGTTTCGGCTCAACGCCGCCACCTTCGAAGGCTGACCTCCCCTGTTGGCCACGCGCAGGCAATAAAAAGCCGACCCTGTGGGGTCGGCTGGAAAAACCATAATTAATTGCGACCAGAGCCGCCAAAAGTGAACATGAGCGTGAAAATCAGACACTGGGTTGATGTTCGACCGGCGTTCAAACCAGAGCTCATCGGTCGGCACCAGCAGTGATTGAGAAACAGCCTCATCTTAGGCATTTCCCTGATTTTCCACGTTGATCTATGTCAAAGGAGGTAAAACAAGCGCCACTTCCATCCTTGGCAGCGGCCTCGCGCCCTCTCAACCCCGGCGGATCAGCCGGTAAGCCACCTCGTCGAAATAGGAGAGCTGCCCCGAGAGCACCCTGGGGTGATCCAGCTCGGCGCCACGCCCCAGCACCTCGACACCAAAGTCGCGCTCAAACAGGGTGCGCACCTCCATCTCCCCCACCGAGAACGGCGGCTGTTGCTGCTGCTCGGGCTGATACTCGAGGGTCACCAGCAACACCTGCCCCCCCGCCTCCACCAGGCGGCTCATCAGGGCGGCATACTGGCGGCGCATGGCGCCCGGCAAGGCGATAAGGGCCGCCCTGTCATAGACCAGGCGATAACGCTGACCAAGCTCCGGAGCGGCGAAGAAGTCCCCCTGATAGATGCGCAGATCGGCGTGCCGGTGGCACTGATAGGGACCCACCTCGCTTCTCTCTGCACTCAGGTTGTTCTCGTCAAAAAACTGGGTAATGGCGAGCTCGGAGAGCTCGAAGCCATCCACCGGATGCCCCTGCTCACGCAGCCAGAGCATGTCCCGGGACTTGCCGCAAAGGGGCACCAGCACGGGGTCGCTCCCTTGCTGGGCCGACCACCAGGATTGCAGCCAGCGGTTGAAATCTGCCTGATGAAAGCCAATCCGGTTCTCTTTCCACTTCTGGTGCCAAAATACCGCTTCCATCATCTTCCTCTCGTCATCTGCAATGGTGCATCACTATCACAACTTCACCGAAGTGGCGCAAGCCCCATGATCCCGCCCCTGTGCAAGAGAAGGCCCACGATGGGCAGGCCTCAGGCCACGACCCCAGGCAGGCTTGTCGCCATCGCAGCCAGCCGGGTCAGGATCTGCGCGAAGGTGGGTCGCCGGGAAGGCACTTCAAAGCCGCACTCCCCGGCCAGTCGATGAAG
Organism: Aeromonas sp. R7-1; assembly: GCF_040908115.1. Taxonomy (NCBI): domain Bacteria; kingdom Pseudomonadati; phylum Pseudomonadota; class Gammaproteobacteria; order Aeromonadales; family Aeromonadaceae; genus Aeromonas; species Aeromonas sp. R7-1. Next base: position 9,309 of record NZ_JBFODD010000019.1, read on the forward strand.
GGGGTCGAGGTCGGCGTCCCCCCCATCACAGCGCGCCAGCAGCTCGGCCAGCAGGCAGCCAAAGGCCCGCACTTCCAGGCGCTCGAGCCGCCCGGCCAGCACCTCATCGGCGCGCTCGTAACAGGAGGCGGCGCCAAAGTCCCCGAGCAGCACCCGGCCCGGCGCCTCCTGCGACGAGTGAGGCATCGCGGGCTGCAAGGAGTACAGCAGGTTGTGTGCGTAGAGATCGCCGTGGAGGATGCCCCGCTCGTGCAGGTGCCGGGCGGCCGCAGCCACCCCCTGCACCATGGCCATCACCTGGGCCGGGGTGAAGTGCAGATCCGCCCCATAGACATCCCGGGTGCAGGAGTCCAGGCTCGGGGGGCCCGCCAGGGTGGCGAAGGCGGGGTCTATCAGGGGCATCACCAGTGCCGGGATGCCGGAGGGATGATCGCTCACTCGCCCCATCACACCGACCAGGTTTGGATGACGACCGGCGGCCAGGGACGCAGTCATCTCGCTCAGGGGCAAGCCATCGCTGGTGACGGCCCCCTTGAAGAGCTTGACCGCCACCGCCCCGAGCCCTTCGGCCCTCGCCCACTCGGCGCGATAAATGACGCCGGATGCCCCCTCCCCGAGCACATCCCCCGGTGAGAGCGCCTGCCAGGGGATCTCGGTAGTGAACTCCGATGTGCCGTTCAGACACGCCTGTTCATCACAGAAAGGGTTGCCCGCAAAGGCCAGCCAGGACAGACGCGGCATCGAGGGCAGCCAACTCGGCAGCGCTGGCAGGCGGTTGGCGGCGATGCGCAAAAGCTCCAAACGGTGGCAACCGGCAAGCGTCTCGGGAAGCTCATGTAGCCGGTTGCCAGAGAGCATCAGCTTTTGCAGATCAATGCAGCGCCCCAATTCTCCGGGCAGTGTCTCTATCTCGTTGTCGGTCAGGATCAACCAGCGCAATCTGGCGGGCAGGGAGGCGGCCGGGACGGTCGCGATGCGGTTGGCCTTGAAGCCCACCATGGTGAGCGCAGGGCAGCGCCCCAGCACCTCTGGCAGTTCGGTGAAGTTGTTCTCGGAGCAGAAGAGGATGCGCAGTTTCTTGCATTCGGCCAGCGCGTCAGGCAACTCGCTCAGTTGGTTGCCGGTGAGATCCAGCACCTCCAGGGTCTCCTTGAGGCTCAGGATCTCGGGAGGGAACACCGCGAGGTTTTCAGTAAGTTTGAGGTGGCGGGCGCCGCAGAGTTCGCCTGCGCGAAGCTGTTCCAAGGTATGCATGGGATCGTCTCTATCAACATTCGGGCTTGCGGTGGCTCACTGCGGGGCACTCCCCCCAGACCACTAAGGAGGGGCATTATAGGGAATGACGGCCAAAGATGGCCGATTTTCTTGCAACGCCTTCTCTTGCAAAAGCCCCCCATCGCCACACTCCCGCTCCCCGTTGCCATGAACCATTCCGGTTGCGCGCTTGGGAGGTTGAACATTTGGTTGGCACCATATAGTATGGTGCCATACAAAGTCATTCGAGACTCACTATCATGATCACGTTGGAACAGAAACACCTCGCCCTGCTCGAAGATGCAGAGCGCCGCGGACACGCGGACACCCAAAACATACGCGTCTGCTTTGAGGTGTTGACCCTCGCCGCTGCCATCGATCAGGCGTGCGCGGCGCGCCTGGCCCCTCACCGCCTCTCCGAAGGCAAGTTCGTGCTGCTGTTTTTGCTGCGCGACCTGCCACAAGGGCTGGCCCCCCACGAGCTTGCCGACAAAGCGGGGGTCACACGGGCCACCATCACCGGCCTGCTCGACGGGCTGCAACGGGACGGCCTGTTGGCTCGCCACAGCGACAGCCAGGACAGGCGGAAGATCTCGGTGCGCCTGACAGAGCAGGGCCAGGCCCTGGCGCAGCACCTGCTCGATGAGCACAGCCAGTGGATAGGCTCCCTGTTTGCCGGGTTCGATCAGGCAGAGCGAGAGACCCTGAGTGCCCTGCTCAAGCGGGCCTGGCTCAACGTCATCTCATCCCGGGCAGGCTGCACTGAGGCCGCCACAGAGGAGCACCCATGACACGCAGCCGCATCACGGATATCGCCCCCTCACGCCTCGCCCAGCTCAACCGGGGAGAGGCTGAGGCAAGCAACCTGACCGAATGTCTGGCGGTGGATTTTGCCGCCCTGATGCAGTGTACCCTGCCTTCGCTCGGGCCCCAGGCGCTGGCGTCGATGCACGCCGCATCCGGGGAGGGCATTACCCGGCGCATGGCGCTGGCCGCCAGGCTGCTCCTGGCCGAGAACGGCATGAGGGATCTTGCGGCGCTCAGCCGTCATCCCTCCGATACCGTGCGGGGCTGGGCCTGTTTCATGGTGGGCGCGAGCGAGGGACTGTCGCTCAGCGACCGCCTGGCCCTCATTCGCCCCCTCGCCGATGACCCGCACTTTGGGGTGCGCGAGTGGGCCTGGCTCGCAATGCGAACGACCATTGCCGCGCAGCTGGAGGCGGCCATTGCCGCCCTGGTGCCCTGGACGGCGGAGCCGTCCGAGCGGCTGCGACGCTTTGCCAGCGAAGCGACCCGGCCCCGCGGCGTCTGGTGTACCCATCTTGCGTCCCTGCGACAAGCGCCGGAGCAGGCCCTGATGCTGCTCGAGCCCCTCAAGGCCGATCCCGCCCCCTATGTGCAGGACTCCGTTGCCAACTGGCTGAACGATGCGAGCAAAGACAGGCCACAGTGGGTCACTGACCTCTGCGCGCGCTGGTCTCGCGAAAGCTCCAGTCCCGCGACAACCCGGATTTGTCAACGCGCCTTGCGCACCTTGCGCAAGGGCCAACTCCCGAAGGAACCCCTATGACCCACTATCTGGCAGAGCTCTACACCCCCACTCCCGCCTGGCTGGCATTGAGCCAGACGGCCCGTCAGCAGTTCTTCGAGGCCATTGGCACAGGGATGGCCAACCTCGCCGCCCTCGGGGTGGAGCCCATCGCCCTGGGCGAGACCGATGCTGCCACCCTCCATGGTGCGCCCCACCCCTTCTTCGCCATCTGGCGCGGGCCGGATGCCGCAGCCATCGAGGCCCTCGTCCAGGGAATAGCCGCATCGGGCTGGCACGACTATTTCGAGACGGTCAACGCCACCGGCGCCGGGGTCTCCCTGGGCCAGCACCTTGCACAGTTGGCCGCCCTGCCCTGCGCAGCTACATCCAGCCCCGCCCTGGCCTGATAACCCCTAAAAGAGCGTTATCCCACCAGGCTTTGCGTCAGTGCCACCGACACCGGTGGCACTGTTTTCCATGCCCTGCCCTTGCAAACCCAGGTCACCACCACCTGGGAAAGCGGCGCCACAGCCCCGCTCCCTTCCCACTCCCTTCATAAAACGCTGATATTTCCCGATGCCCTGATGGGCCATCGCCGATGGGAAAAGTGAGCAAGATCCGGGTCGTCGTGACAAAGGTTCGCCGCCATAGTGCTTTCAAACCAACTGTGCTTTCGACCCCCAAGGGGTTGAACCAAAAGAGGTTTGAACCAGGAGGGGGTTGAACCCATCCACTTGTCTGCCAACCCTGCATGAGCGTCGCCACCTGGCGCCATGCACATCTCGCGAGGGAACTGCCATGTCATTACTGTCCAACAAGGTCGCCATCATCACGGGAGCCAGCTCCGGTATTGGTCGCGCCAGCGCCATCCTGTTTGCAAGGGAGGGGGCCAGCGTCGTCGTCGGCGCCCGCCGCCAGACCGAGCTGGATCTGCTGGTGGAGGAGATCCGCCACGAGGGGGGCCAGGCAGTGAGCCTGGCGGGAGATGTGAAAAGCGAAACCTATGCCCGCGCCCTGGTGGATCTTGCGCTGACCCGTTTCGGCGGACTCGATATCGCCTTCAACAACGCCGGCACCACGGGGACACCGGGCAGCGTGCCGGGGCTTGAACTGGCGCAGTGGCAGGAAACCCTGGATACCAACCTCACCAGCGCCTTTGTGGGGGCCAAGTACCAGATCCCCGCCATGCAGGCACGCGGGGGCGGCTCCCTTATCTTTACCTCCACCTTCGTCGGCCATACCCTGGGGCTGCCCGGCATGGCGGCCTATGCTGCGAGCAAAGCAGGCCTCATCGGCCTGACCCAGGTGCTGGCCGCCGAATATGGGGCACAAGGGGTGCGGGTCAACGCCCTGCTGCCGGGGGGCACCGACACCCCCATGGGGCGGGCCTTTACCGATACACCGGAGAGTCTCGCCTTTGTGCAGCATATGCATGCCCTCAAACGGCTGGCCCAACCAGAGGAGATCGCCCGCTCGGCCCTTTATCTCGCGTCCGATGCATCGAGCTTTACCACCGGCATTGCCCTGCTGGCCGATGGTGGGGTATCTATTTGTCGCACATGACCTTGTCGCACCCAAGATCCTGCGGCTGCAAACCTATCGTGAGAGCGCCTTATGTCCGATTATGCCCGCATCGCCGATGCCATCCGTTTTATCGCAAGCCAGGTGGCGCGCCAGCCCACCCTGGACGAGATAGCGGCGCACGTGCACTTAAGCCCCTTTCACTTCCAGCGGCTGTTCAGCCGCTGGGCCGGGGTGACGCCCAAGCGCTATTTGCAGGTGCTGACCCTGGAGCGGGCCAAGGCGCTGTTGCAGGAGTCGCGCCCGCTGCTGGAGGTGGCCGATACCCTGGGCCTTAGCAGCGGCTCGCGGCTCTACGATCACTTCGTACAGCTCGAAGCGGTGACGCCGGGCGAGTACAAGCAGCGCGGGGCCGGGCTGGTGATCGATCACGGGGTGCACGACACCCCCTTCGGCCAGGCGTTCGTCGCCCTGACCCCACGGGGGGTGTGCAACTTCTCGTTTCTCGATGACCAGGCCCCACAAACGCCGCTGAGTGCCCTCGCCCAGCGTTGGCCTGAGGCAGAACTGCGAGAAGCGCCATCACGCACCCAGGTGGTCATCCACACCATGTTCGATGGCAGCAAGGCGCCGGATCGCCCCCTCTCCTTGCACGTGAGCGGCACCAACTTTCAGATCAGCGTCTGGCGGGCGCTGCTCGCGATCCCGCCCGCCAAGGTGGTGAGCTACGCCCAGGTGGCAAGCGCCGTCGGCAACCCCAAGGCCGCCCGCGCCGTGGGCCTGGCGGTGGGGGCCAACCCCGTCGCCTTGATGATCCCCTGCCACAGAGTCATTCAGCAAAACGGCAAACTCGGCGGCTATCACTGGGGCGAGACCCGCAAACAGGCGATACATGCCTGGGAAGCGGCGAGGTATGAGTGAGGTTGGCCTTTCTGCTCTCCTTATAGGGAAAAACAAAGCTGTTGATTATGAGTCAGTAGACAATCAGGCCGCGCCAGACAAGCGTGCGGCGATATACAGCGAGGAGATCAGAAAAATCGGGGTGCAGATCACCCCCTTTTATTGCTTTGGCAAGGCATGGTGCTCAGCTATGTCACCCCCTATCGAATTGACAAAGAGACACGTAGGGTGCAATAAGCGCAGCGCATTGCACCATTTGCTGAGCTGCTTTATGCAAGATATGAGGAACAAAAGTAGAGGTGCAATTTCATTGCACCCTACGGCACTTGAATAACGCCAGGCACACCAGCAGCGCGTAGCTCGGTCCGGGTGCTGCAACTTGTTAGCGTATCAACGCCAAAAGTTCACTTAGTGTTGCTTGCCTCTTAAGCTTATCCGTGCTGAGGTCATCGAGTGAAAGAATTACGCCTACACATTCTGATAACACATCATTTATCTTTTGTGACTGTGTTTTGAAGACCGTTGTAATCTTATTTGCGTAAGTTTCAGCCTTTTTACTATTGAGCTTTGGGATATCAGTTCCAGCAATTTTTGCACAAACAAGTGGAAGAATGTGCCATTTGTATTTGCGTACCGTGCTTGGGATAGCTCCATTCGACGTGAGGAGATGAATCCTATAAATGACAAGAGCACCTGCATAGTACAAAGCTGCCTTATTGTTATCAGAAAACAGCTGACTTCCGAGTTGGTCATACATTGCCTTAGGGTACTTAAAGGCCAAATCCGGACGTTTTAAATACATAGCTGCAAAAGCTCTAGCAACCGTATCTAAATCAATAATACGCAGTGCAGGCACATTCTTTCCGGTGTACTGGCGAAGTCGGCGTTCAAAATAAAGCCGTCCTTCCTCCCCTTCAAAAGTATTAAAATAGGCCTCAATTTCTCTAGCCATTGGGCTTAGTGATAAAAACTGGCGTCCTTCCACCTTGCTTTGAGAATTGGTGGCTTGAACGAGCTCTGTATATACATCCTCATCTTCCGCTTCAACAACTTTCACAGTGAGCATCATTTCATCAGAAATGGCACTTCGGTTTTCAAAAAGCACATGGGATGTTTGACAACCATTTACGATCTGTGGATCGCGAATATGTAATTTATTTGTCCGAACGACAACATCAGGGCTTACAATCGTAATCCCATTGTTTAAAACGGGGAAGCGTGTACGTTTTTGTGGATCGCTGATCGTTTCGGCAATCGATGAGTTTACGTCATTCGTACTTCCCAGATAATGCCTAACATTGTCCTCGAAGAGTTGTGAACGAATATTTCCATCGGCTGAAATTAATAGTTTTTCGACGAACTCTTTAGCCCTAATTACAGCTAAATATGACTCTTCTATTCCTTTAATTTGAGGGAGTCCTGCATGTGAATGCATCTCTAGATCGACCTCAATACCACTGTATGATGAAACCCACTCTGAAACTAGATAGTCTGCATTGACGAATTCTACCAATATCTGGTCAAAGCATTTTGTACTATAGATCTCTGACGTCATCTTTTTTCTCGCCTGGCAGTGAGGCTCCTGTGGCTCGTTACTTCCAGCAGTAGCATACACGGCTCTAATATTAGGACGCCCATTTTTAATCTTCGCGACGTTCTCAATAACTACATCGAGTGCCTCCCTTGCCTCCAATTGAACAGCGCATTCTGAACAGTAATCGTCCTCACTAATGAGACGAATAGTAGCCTCCTTAAACTTCAAAAAATCTCCTAGCTCTATCGAGGTGGAGGTCTTTGATTGAATAAATATGACTTGTACATCGTTATTTTTTCTCTGATTGTTAAGCGCCGCTCTGGCCTCTTCTTTGCCAATCACTAATTCTTCATTGATTATTACCGCGACGCCGTCAATCCCATCCTCACCGTCTCCGGTGGTAACGAGCTCAAGATCAAGCCGTTTTGCGATCTGGGATTGCAAAACAGCAAAATTAACAAATTTTTCAAATCGAACATCTTCAGTCTCAGATTCAACTGCGTGCTCCTGAGAAAACTGATTTAGGTGAGAGTTTATAATTCTATCCATGTTGATTTTCTCCGATAAAAATATTTTTCCGTAAGGCTAGCATTTGATTAATGGGGCGAAATATAGCCCACCCAGGTGAACAGAGCGAATGGTGTGAACCACTAGTTAGTGGTTCAACCATTTCGTATGCTGACAATATGCACATCATCTTCGCTTGTTTTTTCGGGATTTGATTTGGAACCGCGCAAAATTGACCCTGCATCTGTTTCTGAAAAGCTCACATGCGGTGGATGGGTGTGCTTTATTTGGAAAACATATTTGAGGTACAAGGCGAAAAAGGCTAGAGAAATTACTAATGTAATAGCTCCGAGTATTGATGAACTAATAGATAATCTCCCAGCGGTTTCTATTTTAATGTTTGTATTTAGAGATGACATGTCACCAAGGGTTATGGCGTAGTGTAGTTGGAGAAATGAAAATACCAATCCTGAGACAACAAGAGCTAAAACAACAAATGTTATTATCCAATTGGCTAGTATTTGTTGATCGAAAACTCTCTTCGGATACTCGAAGCGCCACATTAGATGGTTGATATAAGCTTTTTCGAGTTTTTGCCACTCTGGCGTTTTCAGTTCTTCTTCTTTCTTTGCGTCGCGAAGAGCCGACCATTCCTTTATTAGATCGGCAATTGCAACTGCCGAGGCACCTGCTGCAGTTTCAATTACGAAGCTCATGCGATTTCCTTGTTGGCCCAAACAGGGATTAAATTGAAGGCGGTACTAATTCAATAGCAGAGCCTTCCATATAACTCCGTTTCATCTTCATAACCACATAAAAGATCATTTTAAATCATGATATTAGTAAACTGTCCCTAGTATTTGAGTACATATGCTTTCATCAGTTGCGGCACCCACTTGCGTTCGGTCTGCTCGTGTCATTGCCAAATTACACCCAAGCTACCGCCCTGCGGCCTCCAGTTTGCTGCCTTTGACCCACTCGGTGTCTCTGGCCTGGTTCATCGGTGACGACAAAGAGGACATACCCAGACGGCTATCCTAGCGAGCATGAGAGACAAGAAAAAGCAGAAGGTGGGCGTTTCCCAAGCCAGATCAAGAAATTACCCCATCTTGGGGGACGTATCAGCCGCTCGCATCACCCTCTTGCATCAAGATGGGGCATCGATACGGCGGGTATCCGGCTCCATTGCCCACATGGCACCTGGTGGACAGGGGTTGCTCCCCCCTCCCCCGTCTGGAGAAACCGTAGTCTGCCGCCCTATGTGGACGCGATAGATGACGCTCTGCCGATCGCCCCAGGCACTCACCACGACAACATTGGCAACAGAGCCCTTACCTCCTTCGCCAGGAGCAAAATTTTCTCGCAAACGATTGGAAAAAGAAAAGGCGCCTCAAGGGCGCCTTTTTGACAGTTTTGCGTTACCGCTGGGAGAGGCGTTAACCGCTTATTCCCATTCGATGGTTGCGGGCGGCTTGCCGGAGACGTCGTACACCACGCGGGAGATGCCGTTGATCTCGTTGATGATGCGATTCGACACGTGGCCGAGGAAGTCGTACGGCAGGTGGGCCCAGTGGGCGGTCATGAAGTCGATGGTCTCGACGGCGCGCAGGGCAATGACCCAGTCGTACTTGCGGCCATCACCCATGACGCCGACGGAGCGCACCGGCAGGAAGACGGCGAACGCCTGGCTGACCTGGTTGTAGAGGTCGGCCTTGCGCAGCTCTTCGATGAAGATGGCGTCAGCCTTGCGCAGCAAGTCGCAGTACTCTTTCTTCACTTCGCCAAGCACGCGCACGCCCAGGCCCGGACCCGGGAAGGGGTGACGGTAGAGCATGTCGTAGGGCAGGCCGAGTTCGAGGCCGACGCGGCGCACTTCGTCCTTGAACAGCTCGCGCAGCGGCTCCACCAGCCCCATCTTCATCTCTTCCGGCAGGCCGCCGACGTTGTGGTGGGACTTGATGACGTGGGCCTTGCCGGTCTTGCTGGCAGCGGATTCGATGACGTCCGGGTAGATGGTGCCCTGGGCCAGCCACTTGGCGTTCTTGAGCTTCTTGGACTCGTCGTCGAACACTTCGACGAAGACGCGGCCGATGGTCTTGCGCTTGGCTTCCGGCTCGTCGATGCCCGCGAGAGCGGAGAGGAAGCGCTCTTCGGCATCGACCTTGATGATGTTCAGGCCGAAGTGATCGCCGAACATGTCCATCACCTGCTGGCCTTCGTTCAGGCGCAGCAGGCCGTTGTCGACGAAGACGCAGGTCAGGCGATCGCCGATGGCGCGGTGCACCAGCATGGCGACCACGGAGGAGTCCACGCCGCCGGAGAGGCCCAGGATCACCTCGTCGTCACCCACCTGCTCGCGGATGCGGGCAACGGCGTCGTCGATGATGGTGGCCGGGGTCCAGAGGCATTCGCAGCCGCAGATGTCCTTGACGAAGTGCTCCAGCATACGGGCACCCTGACGGGTGTGGGTCACTTCCGGGTGGAACTGCACGCCGTAGAAGCGCTTGGCTTCGTCGGCCATGGCGGCATGGGGGCAGGTCGCGGTCTGGGCGATGGTGGTGAAACCGGCGGGGATCTCGGTGACCTTGTCGCCGTGGCTCATCCAGACATCCAGCAGGGCATTGCCGTTGTCGGCAATGGCGTCTTCGATGTTGCGCAAGAGAGCGCTGGTCTTGCCGGACTGGCCCAGCACTTCGACCTGGGCGTAGCCGAATTCACGCAGGTTGGAGGACTGCACCTTGCCGCCGAGCTGCTCGGACATGGTCTGCATGCCGTAGCAGATACCGAACACCGGCACACCGGCGTTGAATACGTACTCGGGGGCGCGCGGGCTGCCCGCCTCGGTCACGGATTCCGGGCCGCCGGAGAGGATGATGCCGCTCGGGTTGAACTCGCGGATCTGCTCTTCGGTTACATCCCAGGCCCACAGCTCGCAGTAGACGCCGATTTCACGGACGCGACGGGCGATGAGCTGGGTGTACTGGGAACCGAAATCCAGGATAAGGATACGGTGGGCGTGAATGTCTTTAGTCATTTTATTCCTGCATCAGGCTGATGTTGTCACAAAAAGCACGGGATAAAAAAAGGGTGGAAAAACGGGGCGCAGAGCCCCGTTTCATCAGCCCATCCGGTAGTTGGGGGCTTCTTTGGTAATGGTCACGTCGTGAACGTGGGACTCTTTCATCCCGGCGCCAGAGATGCGCACGAACTCGGCCTTGGTGCGCATGTCGTCGATGGTCGCGCTGCCGGTCAGGCCCATGGAGGAGCGCAGGCCGCCCATCTGCTGGTGGATGATCTCTTTGAGGCGGCCCTTGTACGGCACGCGCCCTTCGATCCCTTCCGGCACCAGCTTGTCGGCGGCGTTGTCGGTCTGGAAGTAACGGTCGCTGGAGCCCTTGGACATGGCACCCAGAGAGCCCATGCCGCGGTAGGACTTGAAGGAGCGGCCCTGATAGAGCTCGATCTCGCCCGGCGCCTCTTCGGTACCGGCAAACATGGAGCCCACCATGACGCAGCTTGCGCCCGCGGCGATGGCCTTGGCCACGTCGCCGGAGAAGCGGATGCCACCATCGGCAATCACCGGCACGCCGGTGCCTTCCAGGGCGTCGACGGCGTCGGAGATGGCGGTGATCTGGGGCACGCCCACGCCGGTCACGATACGGGTAGTACAGATGGAGCCCGGGCCGATACCGACCTTGACGGCGTTGACACCCGCTTCCACCAGCGCCTTGGCGCCAGCGGCGGTGGCGACGTTGCCGCCGATGATTTGCAGGTCAGGATAGGCTTCACGGGTCGCCTTGATGCGATCCAGCACGCCCTGGGAGTGGCCGTGGGAGGAGTCAATCAGCAGCACGTCCACACCGGCTTCCACCAGGGCGGCGACGCGCTCTTCGTTGCCTGCGCCGGCACCGACGGCGGCACCGACCCGCAGACGGCCACGCTCGTCTTTGCAGGCGTTGGGCTTGCGCTCGGCTTTCTGGAAGTCCTTCACGGTGATCATGCCCTTGAGCTTGAAGTCGCCGTTGACCACCAGCACCTTCTCGATGCGGTGCTTTTGCATCAGAGCCACCACCTCTTCACGAGGGGCCCCTTCACGCACGGTCACCAGACGATCTTTCTGGGTCATGATCTGTTCGACGGTCTGGGAGAGATCGATGACGAAGCGCACGTCACGGCCGGTGATGATACCCACCAGCTGGTTGCCGTCAGTCACCACGGGGTAACCGGCGAAACCGTTCTTGTGGCTCAGCTCCTTGATCTGGGCGATGGTCATGTCAGGGCGCACGGTAACGGGGTCGCTGACCACGCCGCTCTCGTACTTCTTGACCTTGCGCACTTCGGCAGCCTGCTGCTCGATGGACATGTTCTTGTGAATGAAGCCGATACCGCCTTCCTGGGCCAGTGCGATAGCCAGACGGGCTTCGGTCACTGTGTCCATGGCAGCGGAGATCATCGGAATATTCAGCGTGATCGCAGACGTGAGCTTGGTACGCAGGTCGGCGGTATTGGGGAGAACAGTGGAGTGGGCTGGAACCAACAGTACATCGTCGAAGGTCAGCGCTTCTTTGGCAATCCTGAGCATGGCAATATCTCACCGTTGAGGAGTGGGGGTGTAAAATATTGCCGACAAATTTTACTCATGCATTGGGCAGTGGTAAAGAAGTTTTTTGAATTTTTTATGGCGTAGCCCGATTTAACGCCACCAACAGGGCAAAAAACCAATAAATTCAGCCGTAACCATGCCGTTTTTCCCGACAAGATGATCTTTTTTGCCGTTGAGCCCCTTTCTGCCGCCAGTCTCCCGGAACGACCTTTTTTCCCTCTCAGCCGTCAGCCAGACCGGCGGTCAGTTCCCCTGATAGCGGCCCGGCTTGTGCCAGTTCATCAGCATGGCGTTCATGGCCAGCGCACTCAGGGTTGACCAGAGCAGCAGGGGAAGCGGCAGGGTGAGCAGAGAGAGCGCAAACACCAGCACATCCAGCACCATCTGGCTCTTTCCCGCATTGATGCCGGTGCGCCGTTGCAGCCAGAGCGTCACCACGCCGGTGCCCCCCACGGAGGCATTGTGGCGCGCCAGAGACAAGACCCCCATGCCGAGGAAGGTTCCCCCCACCAGGGCGGCAAACAGGGGATGGACATAGCTCACCGTCAGTAGCAGCGGCACCGCCTGGGTGGCCGCCGAGAGGGCGACGTTGACGATCAGCGTCTTGAGGGTGAAGGCGCGCCCCATGGTGACGTAGCAGAACACCATGAAGGGCAGGTTCACCAGAAAGAAGAGCACGCCGATGGGCAGGGTGCTGACATGGGCGATCAGCAGGGCGATGCCCGCGATGCCGCCGGTGATCATGCCGGAACACTTGAGCAGATTGAGCCCCACGGCGATGAACATGACCCCGAGCACCATGCCGTAGACATCGTCCTTGAGGGTATGGGCCAGCCCCCTGCCCGCAGCCGCTGGCTGCATGGTCATTTCACCTTCCATATGACTCCTTAGATCCGATGTGATGGTGGCATCCGTTGCCCGACAACCAGGCCGCATTGGGGCTGATGGCGGCGACCCGATCACCTTGCCGTCCCCACCCCCCCAATCTTGCGCTCCCCCGCCCCCTAATGTCGCCATCATGGGGATGACAAGGCACAGCAAAAAGAGCGCCAATCAAAACAAGAGTCCGCGATAACATAAATAATCGGATTTAAATTCCGATAAATGCGCAATATGCAGGTCGAATGCACCACTTCCGTGATCGGCCATCACAGTGGCGCAGCATGTTTACCCGAGTCACCGAAAAAGGCCTCGTGCTATCCCCTTCACAGCCCGGTTTTTCGGCAGATCATGTCGATACGATGCCGCTTTTCAGCATGGATGATGCTTGTCATGGGGGAAATCCGGGGGCCAAACGGTGTGTTTCTTCGGGGCGGGCTCCAGGGGCGGATGTGGACATTACGCACCAATAAAGTGCAGTTGCACCAATATAGAGCAACCGAGTGGCACGGTTTGCCTTGCACCGCGGTGCAAAGGCGACATGGGCACCGCTTTGCTCACTGCCATGAGCACTGCAATATGCAGAGCATGGAGTGACTCGGGCGGCGGATGCACCACTCCCCTTCCCTCTAGCCCCCTGCCCATGAGCGTGCTGGTCGCGAGTCCACAGGTCTGTCCATCCATCAGCCCCTCCGCAGCCAGAGTCCCATCAGGATGGGGCATCCATTCAGGCAGAAGGCAGAAGGCAGAAGGCAGAAGGCAGAATAAAAAAGTCGGCCCGAAGGCCGACTCGCTGCACCCTGTGACAGGGCTTCCTTACTTGAGGTATTTGCCGTCCGCGCCCACCTTGCCTGGGCCGTTCAGTACCCAGACCCGCGCCGAATAGGCGGGCACCGCAAAGCTCAGGCTGCCGTTGCTGACGCTCTGGCTCGCACCGGTTACCGCGTCCGTGTAGGTGCCGTTCTTCAGGCCACTCAGGTTTATCTGCTGGGCCGAGTTGGCCGCAAGGCCCACGGCAGCGTAGCTCCCTTGGGCGCTCAGATCACGCACGAAGCTGATGCCGCTCCCCCACTCGTTCACCTGGCTCATGGGCGCCTTTTGCAGGGCGGGCACCGCCTTGCGGATCTGGTTCAGGCGCTTGATGTGCTGATAGAGCGGGTGGCTCGGGGTGGCGGGGTTGTCCAGCACCTCCCCGTAGTAGGCACGACCGGTCTGATCCACCGTCATGGTGGCCCCGTCGATGTCCTGGGGCTTGCCCGCCTGGAACATCACCTCCTCCCCGTAGTAGAGGGTCGGGATCCCCCGCGCCGTCCAGAGCAGGTTGTAGGTCATGGCCGCATTCCCCTCTTCCCCGCCGTAGCGGTACTTGAAGTCATTGTCCGGCCCCACGTCGTGGTTCTGGAAGAAGGTGATGAGCTTGGTGGCATCCCCATAGACCCAATCCATGGCGAAGATCCCCCCTACCCCGCCAAAGTTCCCCCGGGTGACGTTGTCACGGAAGGTGGAGAACAGCGAGAAGTCCAGCACAGAGAGGCCGGAATCGCCCCCTGCACGGGGATTGGCCGGGTTCGGCGTGGTGCGGGTATACCACCAGGGGCGGATCACCGCCGAGGCATTGTCGTTGGCCAGCTCAGAGCCCCATCCGGTGCCCTTGACCAGGTTTTCGCCAAAGACGAACAGCCCCGGCTTGTGGGCCTGCCAGTCATGGACATAGGTCAGCAGTTCGTCCCGCTCGATGTGTTTCAAGGTATCGATGCGAATCGCATCCACCCCCATGTCGAGGTACTGACGAATGGCGCCGTTGAGGTAGTCCTTAACGTTCTGGTTGCCGGTGGCGAGATCGATGCAGTCCCCCGCCATGTGCTTGCGCTGCAGGGCGAGCGGGCTCTCCCAGTCACCGCCGGACATGAAACCGTCCAGGTGATACCAGGCGGGATCCAGGGTCTGGGCGTCGATGCCGAAGAAGCGGTTGGGGTTGTAGCCTGCGCTCGGCACGGTGGCGCCGGTCTTGGGGTCTACCAGGGGCTGGGTGCCCGCCGGATCGGACTGGCAGCGAGCCTTGTACCAGTCGGGAGCCACCGGGTTGTCGTCGTCACAGCGGTTGGCGCTGGCGTAGTCCCCGAGATTGCCCTGATAGGGGCCATTGTTGATGAGTCCCTGGCTCGACCCCGCCGGTACGTAGTATTTGACGGGCAGGCGATCGATCCAGGTCTTGCCGCGCAGACCGTACTGGCTCGAGTGGTTGAGCACCACATCCTGGATCACCTTGAGCCCCTTGGCGTGGGCCGCCTGGATGAACTCCCGGTAACCCGCCCCCGGCGACTCCAGACGGGGATCGACCCGGTAGAAATCGTAGGCATGGTAGCCGTGGTAGTCGAGGCCGGAGCGGTTCTCCACCGGCGGCGTCACCCAGATGGCGGTGAAGCCGAGATCCTTGATGTAGTCGAGCTTGGCGATCAACCCCTTGAAGTCGCCACGCCACTGGGGATCCCCCGCCTTGTAGCGATCCCGGTTGTAGTAGTTGTTGCTGGCATCGCCATCATAGAAGCGGGCAGTCAGCAGGAAGTAGATGCTCTCGGCACGAAAATCGCCGCTCGCCACTCCCTGCTCGCCGATGCGGTACTCGAAGCGTTGCTCGCGCTGATTGCCGCTGGCGTCGATGGCAAGGGTGCGGATCACCAGATCGGTGCCGCTCCCCTTGTCACTCGCCAGCAGGGGCTGGCCTGCATAGCGGGCCGATGCCGTGGTGGGCTGGCTGCCGTCCGTCGTGAAATGCACGGCGGGGGCGCTGTCCTGATCGTCGCTCACTCCCAGGGTGATGGACTGGCTGTCCACATAACTCCCCGGGGACGGGGTGGCCGTCACCGTGGGGGCCTGCAGATCGGCCCCGGCCAGCGTCTCCACCTCGATGGCCTTGCGCAGGCTGTCAAAACAGATGCGATAACTGGTGTTGGCGCTGACCAGGTAATCCTGGGCCGGATACGCCTCGGTCCAGTCCCCCTTGTGGTCAATCTTGAAGCGGGGGTTGTTGCTGCCAAAGGCCTGCTCGGTGCAGAAGATGGTGCCATCCTCGCTGGTCATGGGGGTGAGCCCCCAGTTGTTGGCCGTGCCCCGGAAGTACCAGCTATCGCTGCTCTGTCCTACCCCGACCACCACGCTCACGCTGCTGCTGCCCTTGGCGCCCTGATCGTCGGTGACCGTGAGGCCATAGGTGAAGGTGCCGGTCTGGGTGGTGTTGACGACGATGCTCTCCGTGGTTTCGCCGCTGCTCCACAGATAGCTCGCGATCTGGCCGTCGGGATCCGTGGAGTCGCTGCCGCTCAAGGTGAGCGACGCCCCCTGGGTCACGTTCACCGTCCCCCCCGGGGTGATGACCGCGAGCGGCGGCTGGTTGTCATCCCCAAGGGGGGTGATGCTGTAGGCCAGGGTCTGATCGTTGACCTGGATGCGCACCGTGCCCACGGTGCTCCAGAAGATGTCGCCGCCACTTTTCTCCAGCACGCCGTCGCCGTTGCTGTCGCCAAAGTTGACGGCCCAGTCGCCAGCCTGATCAAACTTGAGGCGCTGGCTCGCCTTGCCATCCAGGTAGGCTTCCACCTGCCACAGGTGATCCCCTACCAGGGTCATGGGGAGGCTGGCCCAGCCGTTGAAGGTGCCGCGCACGTTGAGCTGCGGCAAGGTGCTGGCAAACCCCGAGGCCTCGCAACTGGCCACCGCCGTCGCGCTCACCGCCTGGGTGCTCGCGTTGATGCGGATCTGGTACGCCGTGTTGGCATTGACCCCGTAGTCGGCCGCCGGGTAGCTCTGCTGCCAGTTGCCGTACCTGTCTATCTTGAAGCGCGGGCCGCCGCTGGCATCCCCGCTCACGAAGCGCTGGCAGGTATCAAAATTGACGCCGTCCGTCGACGTCATGGCGGTCGCCGCCCATCCATTCGCGGTGCCCCGGAAGAACCACTCCGCCGCCGTGCTCGGCGCCGTGATCAGGGTTCCCAACAATCCGGCCGCGAGTATCCATCTAGCCATTGATAGTCCTTTATTTTCATTGTTTGTGTGTGATGCCGGTGTGTCCCGGCATTCCCCCATCCGCAACGTCCCGCCTTCGAATGAGTCACGCCAGTCTAGGGCGTGCACTGGTCGATTCATGGCCAATACGTATGAAATGTGACCGAAATCGCTCCGTGGATAATGCAGATGTGATTGATAGCGCTTTCATTTCTGCTTGAGCGAGGGAGAGAGCGGCGCGACCCGCTGTGGCGCCCCCCTGACATGGACAGTCCCTGGGCGTGTCTGCCCCGAAGGCGCTCCCTTTCTCGCCTCCAATCATGGCTCGGGGCGGCCCTGGCGCTGACGCACCTGATTAAAACGCGATTGATAATGTTTCTTGTTTGCAGGCTATCCGATGGCGCATGCTGGGCGCCGAGGCCCGGTTTCGGGGCCAATCCCATCGACATTCGAGTACGAATATGACGACCAGCGAGAAGGCAGGCTGATGGACGCCTGCGCAATGAGGCCGACCTTTGGCCGCGACAAGCCGGCATTTGGCCCGGTTCACCTTGCCTGCCTGGCCGTCGCCCTTGCCCTGCATCTCGCCCTCCTCTGGCTGATGCAAGGCAGCCGCCCCGCCCCCGTCACGCCCCCCGAGCCCATCACCTTGTCTGCCCGCTGGGCCGGCGAGTCGGACAAAGATGACGCACCGGCCAAGCCGGCGGCGCCAGCGGCCACTCCGGCTCCCCCTCGGGAGGTGAAGAAACCGGCACCTGTGCCGCCGAAAGTGGTCAAGCCGGTCGTCAAGAAACCGGCTCCCAAACCGGCGCCCACTCCGCCAAAGCCCAAGCCAGTACCGATGACCAAACCAGCGCCATTGGCCAGGGCCGAGCCGGTGGTCGAGCCCTCTGCGCCTGCTACCCCGCAGACGGCGGCCAATACCCAGAGCGCGAGTGGCGCCAGTGCGCCGCCGACCAAGTCCCGCCAGACTGGGGCCGGGGCCGGCAGCAGTGCCCCCATCGCACGGGATGCCAGGCTGAACAACCCCGAGCCTCCCTACCCTCCGGAGTCACGCCGACGGGGAGAAGAGGGGCGCGTGGTATTGAAGGTCCGAGTCAGCAAGGAGGGCACCGCCGAGTCGGTCGACGTGGAGCAGAGCAGTGGTCATCGACGCCTGGACATGGTCGCCCGCAAGACCGTCAGCCGTTGGCGCTTCATTCCAGCCAAACAGAACAATACCGCCGTCCCAGCCTGGACAGGGGTTACCATTATTTTCAAGCTAGGAAACTAACCATGAATCCGGAAATCGAAACGAGCGGGATGGGCATAACGCATCTGCTCAGCCAAAACACCGGGGTGGGCCTGATCCCGCTGATCCTGCTGGTACTGATGTCGCTCGGCACCTGCTACTACGGGTTGCTCAAGCTCTGGCTTGACCATCGCGAGCAGCGCCTGAACGCCCGTTTCCTGGGGGCCTTCTGGCACCATGAGAGCGTGCAGGCGATGACGAACCAGCTCGCCCAGACGCCCCCTGAAGAAGCCTGCGGCAGGATAACGAGTGCGGCACTGACGGCGGTTGCCCAGATTGAGCGATCCCAGGGACGGGCCGCCTCCCTCAAGCTGGGTTCCCCCGACGACTTCTTGCTGCGCGCCCTGCGCCAGACCATCAGCGCGGAGCGGATCCGCCTCGAGCACGGCTTGGCCTTCCTCGCCTCCGTCGGCTCCGCGGCCCCCTTCATCGGGCTCTTTGGCACCGTCTGGGGCATCTATCACGCCCTGCTGGCCATAGGGGCCGCGGGCCAGAGCAGCCTGGACAAGGTCGCAGGCCCGGTCGGTGAGGCCCTCATCATGACCGGCTTCGGTCTCGCCGTCGCCCTGCCGGCGGTGCTTATCTACAACTTCTTCGTGCGCCGCAACCGCCTCAAACTCGCGGCGCTGGACGAGTTTGCCTACGACCTGTTCGCCCTGCTGGTGACCGGCGTGGAGCAGAGCGCCTCCAGGGTGACGCCACTGGCCGCCGTCGACAGCGCCAAGCAGGGGCAGATGTAATGGCTTTCGGCAAACTTCCCGGGGAATCGGACGAGCAGCCCCTCTGTGAGATCAACATGATCCCGATGATCGACGTCATGCTGGTGTTGCTCATCGTCTTCATGATCACCGCCCCCCTGCTCACCAACGCGGTCAAGCTCGAGTTGCCCGAGGCCAGCAGCCAGGTCAATCAGCCCAAGCAGGAGGATGTGATCCTCTCCATCGACGGTGCCGGCAAGATCTACTGGAACGACAAGCAGGTCGATGAGACGGCGCTGCTCGCCGAGATGGTCAAGGCCAGCGAGGCCAAGCCGGAGATCCCCGAGATCCAGCTGCGCATCGACAAGCGCGTGGAGTACGGCGCCATCGCCAAGGTGATGGCACAGGCCTCCCAGCACGGGTTACACAAGATAGCGTTCGTCAGCCAGCCTGAAAGCGAGTGATGGCCAGGAAGAGAGCAACTCGTGTAACAAGGCATCACCCAGGTGGTGCCTTGTTTATTGGCCCCCCCTATACCCGGTTGCCAGCGGCGGGACTGCCCTGCATGATGCAAGGCCGCCCCGCCATTTCAAGGAGAGAAGATGAGACCATCGGATTACCTGAGGCTGCTGGTGCTGGCGGCCATCTGGGGCGCCAGCTTTTTGTTCATGCGCATCGCGGCGCCCGCCTTTGGCTCGGTCAACACCACCTTCCTGCGGGTCTTCTTCGCCCTCGTCGGGCTCGCCGCCATGCTCCTGCTGCTGTGCACTCCCATGCAGTTTCAGGGCAAGCTCAAATCCATCATGGTGCTTGGCATCATCAACTCCGGCGTCCCCTTCCTGATGTATGCCGTGGCGGCCCTCTGGCTGCCCGCAGGGTATTCCGCCATCCTCAACGCCACCACGCCCCTGATGGGCGCCCTCATCGGCTTCTCCTTCTTTCACGAGGCGCTGACCTTGCGCAAGTGGGCCGGGGTGATGCTGGGGCTGGTGGGCATCGGGCTCATCACCACCACCGGGGAGGTCGACCTGAGCGGCCAACTGGCCATCGGGGTGCTGGCCTGCCTCATCGCCACCGCCTGCTATGGCTGCGCCGGCTTTCTGACGAGGCGCTGGGTCACCGAGCGGGGAGGCCTGGACGCCAAACTGGTGGCCTTTGGCAGCCAGATAGGGGCCGTCCTCTTCCTGCTTCCCTTCTTCGGCTACACCCTGGCGACCGGCCCCGCCGTCGACTGGGCCCAACCTGACGTCTGGGCCAGCGTGCTGGCGGTCGGCTTCCTCTGCACCGCCTTCGCCTATCTGCTCTATTTCAGGCTGATCGCCGATATCGGCCCCCTGCGAAGCCTCACTGTCACCTTCCTCATTCCGCCCTTCGGCATCCTCTGGGGCTATCTGGTGCTGGGGGAAACCCTCACCGGCGGCTTCGTGTTCGGCGGCGCCGTAGTCTGCCTCGCGGTCTGGCTGGTCACCAGCCCCGCCAAAGCCGTCAAGTCGGCCAAGGCACAAGCCTAGGCTCCGCGTCATCTGCCGGGCCCATGGCTCGGCAGATGGGCGCAACTGGGGTAAGATGACCCCCATCGTTTCTCCCGCCCCGGCGGACACCACAGCAGGGCCAGCCTTGAATCACCTCGAACCCGCCAGTCAGAGCAGACAACAGCAGATCTTCACCGTCACCCGCCTCAACAGCGCCGTGCGCATGATCCTGGAGCAGGATCTGGGGCTGGTGTGGCTGACCGGGGAGCTCTCGAACCTCGCGATGCCAAGTTCCGGCCACTGGTACTTCTCCCTCAAGGACATGTCGGCCCAGGTGCGCTGCGCCATGTTCAAGGGCAACAACCGCCGGGTGCCGTTCCGTCCCCAGGATGGCATGCAGGTGCTGGTGCAGGCGCGAGTCTCCCTCTATGAACCCCGGGGCGACTACCAGCTCATCATCGAGTCCATGCAGCCCGCCGGGGATGGCATGCTGGCCCTGCGCTTCGAGGAGCTCAAGCGCCGCCTCGGTGCCGAAGGGCTCTTTGACGAAGGGCGCAAGCGCCCCTTGCCCCGGGAACCCCGCGCCGTGGGGCTGGTCACCTCCGCCACCGGCGCCGCCCTGCACGACATGCTGACCGTCTTGCGCCGCCGCGCCCCGGACTTGCCCGTTTTCATCTACCCGACCCAGGTGCAGGGGAGCGCCGCCACCGCCCAGATCGTCTCGGCCATCATGCTTGCCAATCGCCGCGCCGAGGTGGATGTGCTCATCGTCGGACGCGGCGGCGGTTCCCTTGAAGATCTCTGGTGCTTCAACGAAGAGGCGGTGGCACGGGCCATCGCAGGCTCCGCCATCCCCGTGGTGAGCGCCGTAGGACACGAGGTGGACGTCACCATCAGCGACTTTGCCGCCGACCTTCGTGCCCCCACCCCCTCTGCCGCCGCCGAGCTGGTGGCGCCTGACAGGAGCACCCGCGCCCAGCGCCTCGTGCACCTGCGCCAGCGGCTCACCCAGGCCATGAGCCGTCACCAGGTCGCCGCCCGCCATGGCTTCGTCCTGCTGCAGAAGCGGCTCGATCATCAGGATCCCAAGCGACGGCTGGAGCAGCAGTCCCAGCGCCTCGACGAGCTCGACCGCCGCTTGCAGCAGCACCTGCGTGATCGCCTGCACCAGGGGGAGCGGCGCCTCGCCAACCTCGAGCTGCGCTTACAAGCCCAGAGCCCCGAGAAGGCGCTGGCCGCCGGGAAGCGCCGCCACCAGCTTGCCGAGGAGCGCCTCCATGCCCTCATCGCAAAACGCCAGGATCTCGCCCGCCACCGCCTCGCCATGCTGGGAGCCCGCCTCGACGGTATCAGCCCGCTGGCCACCCTGGGGCGCGGTTACGCCATCGTGCGCACCCCCTCCGGGGAGGTGATCCGCCGCGCATCCCAGGTCAATGCAGGCCAGACCCTGATCACCACCCTCGCAGAGGGAGCGCTGCGAGTGCGGGTGGACGAGGTCCACCAGCCATAACGAACAAGGGGGGCACATCAAGTGCCCCCCTTGTCTATCATCCCCTCTTTGCCCGGCCCTCTCGGCCAGCGCACTCACACCAGTGAATGGCGCACCGCCTGCGCCGGATCGGCAGACGCCGTATCCGACCCCGCCAGCGGGTTGGTCTGTAAGTATTCAAACAACCCGGCCTGCAAATTCACGTTCCAGAAACGCCCCGCCAGGGTGAGGGCGAGACGCTCGGCCGAGAGCCGTGCCAACCCGTGTCGCTGCCAGGCCTCAAAGAGCGGCATCAAGTGGGAGACCAGCCCCTGTGGCAATTGAGACAACGCCAACCATCCGGTGTCGAGCCCTCCTCGCAGCAGGCCGTCGAGACGGGCATCAGGATTGGGCCTCATCACCATGCCGGGAGCACGCACGCCCTTCGCCTGCGCCTCATGCCAGGGCGCCAGATCCCGGCCATACATGAGGCCGTGGCCGTGAATGTTGCCCCCCGCCCCTGCGCCGAAGGGCAGGATCTCGGCGCCCCACTTGGCCATCTGGTTGTAGCGGCTCTGCTCGGCATCGGTGCGCCGCCAGTGGCTGCAGGAGAGCCGATCCCAGCCCCCCGCCTCCAGCGTCCGTGCCCCGTCGGCATACATGACTGCCCGCTGCTGGCCATCGGCGGCCCAGCCCAGGGTGCCTTTCTCGTCGGCGCGCGCCAGGTTGGTGCCCGCCATGGAGATAAGTTGATAGAGATCCACCCCGTGCACCCCGCTCGCCATCACATCCGCGATATCCTGGCGCCACACGGCCTCATCTTGCCCCGGCAGACCGAAGATGAGATCCGCCACGATCACCGCCTCGTTGTGGCGGGTCAGCGCCGCCAGCCGGGACAGCAAGGTCTCCCTGTCATCGAAGCGGGCCGCCTGCTGGCGCACGCGGGTATCAAAACTCTGCACGCCGAACGAGAAGCGGTTGAAACCGCCCGCCAGGGCCGTCTGCCACTTCTCGTCATCAAAGCCGTTGAGCCGCCCCTCCAGGGTCAGCTCCGCATCCACGGTCAGGGGAAAACGGCGGATGGCGCTGGCCAGGCGGGCGAGATCGCCCGCCGCCATGTCGGTTGGCGTGCCGCCCCCCACATAGACCGCCGAAAAAGGCCGGCTCTGGACGAGCGGCGTCTCGGCTGCCTGGTGCAGCGACCCGCAGAGTGCCTCCATGTAGCGGCTCATGCGCGCCGGATTGGCGCCGTTTTCGAAGAAGTTGCAAAAACTGCAGCGCTTGCGGCAAAACGGGATATGGATATAGAGCGCTCGGGCCTTGGCCTCGCTCTCATGCTGCCACCAGGCTTGCCAGCCGGCATCGTCCAGCATCAGGGGGGCGGCCCCTCCCCGGCTGGCATGGGCCGACGTCTTGGCGGTGAAGGCGAATTTAAGGGGATCCGGGGTACAAAGCCCTGTCATGGTCGAAGAAAGCTGGAGAGTCGTCACTGGGGTTACCCTGCGTAAATAACGCAAATGATAACGAATATCAGTTGCAGGTATTTGTGCTGGATCAAGTCGGGAAGGATTGAGCCGTCACTCTGTCCCCATCAGGGCAGCAGCGCGTCAGGCAAGGAAGGCGTGAAACAACAAGGGAAGAGAGCCACTCTCCCACTGGAGAGTGGTGGCACACACAGGATCAGGCGGTTGATTCAAGGCTCCCGACGGGAGCGCCGCGCCGATACCGGCTGACGGGGTCAGCCATTGCCGATGATGATGGCAACCCGGCGATTTTCCGCTCGTCCGGCAGCGGTCGCGTTGTCGGCGATGGGCGCCTCTTCTCCGCGGCCGCGGATATCCAGGTTCCCCTGGGGCATGCCCACCGACACCAGGACATCGGCCACCGACCGTGCCCGCTTGAGGGAGAGTTGCTGGTTGTAGGCCTCATCACCGTTGGAGTCGGTATGACCGTCCACCCGGGCCCGGTTCAGTCCTACCTCAATCAGGGCCTTGCCGAGTTTCTCCACCACCTGGCGGGTCTCGGGGTTGAGGGCCCCCACATTGTTGGCGAACAGCACCTTGTTGGAGATATCCAGGGTCCATCCCTCGTCGGTCAGGTGAAAGCCCTGCTCCTTCAAGGCGGCGATCTGCTCCGCCGTGAGCCCCTGGGGAGGGCTCTGGCACGCCGCCAGCACACTCAGCAACAGTGCCACCAGGCCCGCTTTGATCGGGTTCAACATGCGCATTCTTATCATCCTTTCACTATTTCCGGTTCAACTTCACGTGCTCGTTTTTCGTGTTTCTCTCTCCTCCCTGCGTTGTCGTTTGGCTTGATACATGGCGTCGTCTGCCCATTGCAGCAGGGCATCCGCCGTCTTCCCCTGCTCGGGATAGCGGGCAGAGCCGATGCTGATCCCCACCCCGAGATGGCGACCGTCACTCAATACCACGGGGGTGTTCATGGCCTGCTGCACTCGCCCTATCACCTCGCGCACCTCGTCCTCCCCATGGATCGGGGTCAGGAGGATGACGAACTCATCTCCCCCCAGCCGGCAGACCAGATCCAGGGGCCTGAGCTGATGCTGCACCCGCCGCGCCACGGAGATCAGCACTTCGTCGCCGATGCTGTGGCCCAGGTTGTCATTGATCTGCTTGAAACGATCGCAATCCAGATAGAGCAGGGCAAAACCTTCATGCCCCTTGTTGCCTGCCAGGATGGCCTGCTCCATGCGAGCCTCGAACAGAGCGCGGTTGGGCAGACCGGTCAGGGGATCATGGGTTGCCTGATGCAGCAGGCTGGCGTTCTCCCGCTTCTGGTGGGCCTGCCAGGCTTCCAGCTCATCGAGCAGCGAATTGAAATCCTCACCCAGCTCGTGCAGCTCGGCGATATTGGCCGCCGGCACCCGCTCCTTGAGAGCCCGCTGGCGGCTGACGTTGTAAGCCACCTCGGTCAGGGCCTTGAGGGGTGCCGTGATGGAGCGCTGCATCCGGCGCGCCACATGGAGTGCCCCGAGAATACTGATGAGCAGGCACACCAGGGTAGCCAGCAAGGTCTGCAACAGGAATCGCAACAGGTACTGGCCGTGACCGACCAGATGCACCCTGGCTATCTCCTTGTGCTCGCGCACCATGGGGAGCACCACGGGCCCCGGCAGGATCAGGCGGGCCAGATGCTGCTCCAGGGTGGTCCAGGGGGTAGTGATGTCCCGGCGCCAGCTCGCCAGCACCTGGCCGTCCGGCAGCACTATGCTGGCGCTGGCTATGTCTTCCCGGGAGGTGATGGTCTCCAGGGCATCCAGTGCCGCCTCCTTGTCATGGAAGACCACGGCCGCCTCAGTGGTGTAGCTGATGGCCCGCGCCACCAGCTTGAGGTTGTGATCCGCATAAAGGCGCAGCGCCAGCAGCGCCGTGACGGTCAGAAACAGCCCGGCCATGCAGACGGCAGTCAGGGAGATCATCATGTGGGTGCGCCCCAGACTCTGTCGCAGGGTAAGCCGGGGAGTGGCGTGATGGACCATCATCGCAGCTCCTCATCGGCTCGCGCGAGCTTGAGCACGGCCGGGTGCACTCGCACACCGCTGCGGGCCAGCGCATCCAGATTGACCCGAAAACGCACCCTCTCCTCCCCGGCCTGCAGACAGAAGACCGCATCGGCGATGCACTCGCGGCTCTGCTCGCTGATGCTGAGGATGGCGTGACCGCGCAGGCGCTCGAACAGGGAGAGGCGCTGCGCCGGTGCCAGCCCCCCCAGATAGATGACGTCACAGCGCTGGATCAGCGCCTCGTCGTCCATGTCGTAGTGATGGACCTCCACCGGTCGGCCATTGGCCTGCCGTTCGATGGTCAGAAGGGATGACGCATATTCCGTCGGTGCCGTGATGCAGAGCCGAAGTCTGGCGGGCTCGCTAGGCCAGCGGGTGTAACTGAGGATATCGAGCACGGTCTGGCGCACCATGTCGCTGCGCGCCTCGGCGGAGGTTGCCGCCATGGCCTGGTTTGCCAGCATCAGCATGCAGCACAGTGGCGCCAGCCACATCAGTAACCGGAGGTAACAAAACATCTGCATGGTGCCCGCGAGAGTGTCAAGGTCGGCGCCGGGGTCACCCGACGCCCATGATGAGAGTGCCTGCATGGCACCGCACCGAGCTTACCAGCCAGGTGGTCAGCCCCCAGAGGCAAGTGGCACGGTTGCGTCACCGGGTGTCGCAGCCGTGCCTGCAAGGCGCTCAATGCCCCAGGCAGACACTGTCCATCGACACTACTTCTTGCCAATCCCATATTCGCGCAACTTGTTGGCGATGGCGGTATGGGAGACACCGAGCCGTTTGGCCAGTTGGCGGGTGGAGGGGAACGCCGGGTAGAGCCGCTCCAGCAGGCGGCTCTCGAAACGCTTCACCGCCTCGTCGAGCCCCCCTTCGAACCACTCGTCGATGAGCGGCATGGCATCGGCCGCCACCGGCAAGTCCACGTGCTCGGGTCCAATCTCGTCCCCTTCCAGCAGGGTCATGGCCCGATAGAGGCAGTTGCGCAACTGGCGCACGTTGCCGGGCCAGCGGTAGGCGGTGAGGTACTCGGCCATGTTGCGGGTAAAGCGCGGACGCGGGCGCTGCAGTTCGCTCGCAAAGCGCGACACGAACTGCTGGGCCAGGGCCATGATGTCCGCCTTGCGCTCGCGCAGCGGCGGCAGATTGAGGCTAAGCACATTGAGGCGGTAGTAGAGATCTTCGCGAAACTTCCCTTCATGGACCAGATCCAGCAACTGCTTCTGGGTGGTGCAGATGAAGCGCACGTTGACCCTCACCTCCTGCTCGTCACCGACCCGGCGAAACACGCCATCTTGCAGCACCCGCAGGAACTTGGTCTGCAGATGGGGGGACATGTCGCCGATCTCGTCCAGCATCAGGGTGCCGCCGCTGGCCAGCTCCAGCACCCCGCGCTTGCCCTCGGTGTTGTTGCCAAAGGCGCCGGGGGCATAGCCGAACAGCTCGCTCTCGGCCACGTTGTCCGGCATGGCCGCGCAGTTGAGCGCCATGAAGGGGTGGCTGGAGCGCAGGCTGGCGCCGTGGCAGGCCCGGGCCAGCAATTCTTTGCCGGTGCCGGTCTCCCCCACGATGAGCAAGGGAGCGTCCTGCATCGCGAGCTTGGCTGCCTGGACCAGCACCTCTTTCATCTTCTGGCTCTCGGCCTGGAGGTGCTCAAAGCCCCCCACTTCCACCGCGTGCAGGGCACTGAAGTGCATGCCGACCCGGCGGGCGGATTTGAGCACCACCACGGCGCCGGCCAGAGCCTGCTTGCCCTTCTCTTCGGCCACGAACAGCGGCATCAGATCGCCCAGGTACTCTTCGCCACCGAGGCTCAGCTTGCAGGTCTGGGGCTTGATCTCCCCCGACTCCAGCCAGCGGCCAAACGAGAAGCCCTTGACCAGGGAGGAGATCGCCACGCCGCGCACCTCGTCCGGTGGCAACGCAAGGGTGGTGAGGGCGGCCTGGTTGGCCTGGGTCACCCGCCCCTTGCTGTCGAGGGAGAAGACCAGGTCCGGCAGCGCCTTGAGCAGGGCCTCTATCTCGTGGTGCTCCCGCTCGGAGGGCATGTAGGGGATGGTCTTGACGTCATAGACGCCGGGAATGCGGCGAATTTCCGGCATCAGATGCTGAAAGTCACGGAACTCCAGCTCGGGAAAATTGAGATAGATGATGCCTGAGGTATCGATTTCGATGCCGCGCAGATCGATGTTGTGCTCCACCAGTCGGTCGAGCAATTCCCGGGTCAGGCCCAGACGGTCTTCACAGCTGACTTCAAGACGCATTCGGCACACACTTCCTAGCTAACATTCTGAATAACGGGATAATACAGACTCGATCCCGCCAGTGCGAGCGCTCCCCCACAAAAATGCGGGCCTGCCCCGCTTTCACCGGACAGGCCCTGTCTGCGTTGGCGCCAGACGGCGGTTACTTCATCAGACCGTCGGTGCGGGCTGCCATGATGAAGTCGTTGCGATGCAAGCCGCCTATCTTGTGGGTCCACCAGCTCACGGTCACCTTGCCCCATTCAAGCAAGATCGCCGGATGATGGAACTCCGCCTCCGCCAGTTCTCCGAGGCGGTTGGTGAACGCCAGCCCCTCCTTGAAGTTGCGAAACACAAATTCACGACGCAGTTGCAGCTCGCCGTTGACCACCAGGGGCTGCCAGTCGGGGATGAGGTGCATCAGCTCCCCCAGCTCCTGATCGCTCACCCTGGGGGCATCGGCGCGGCACGCCTCGCATCGTTGACTCGCCAGTTCAGTCATTCGGGACTCCTTTCATGAAACATCGTGGGAATGAATACGGGTCAGCTCGCCTGCTTGCCGGCAACGGGGGCAAAGCGGGGTGGACGCAGGCCAAGACGACGGGCCTCGGCCACGGCCGCCATGATCCCCTGCCCCTCCAGACCATAGAGGGTATCGAGACGAGGCAGCACGAAATAGGTCGGCTGCATGATGTCGATGCGATAGGGGGTACGCAGGATCTCCAGCAGATCGAAGGGTTGCAGCTCGGGCTTGCCCGAGAGGGCATAGGCGGTCTCGCCGATGGAGGAGAGAATGCCGCCGCCGTAGATGCGCAGCCCCTCCTCCCCTTGCAGGAGACCGAACTCCACCGTGAACCAGTAGAGCCGCGCCAGATAGACCCGCTCCTCCTTGCTGGCATGGAGTCCGAGCCGACCATACAGGTGGGTGAAGTGGGCAAAGGCCGGGTTGGTCAGCATGGCGCAGTGGCCGAAGATCTCGTGGAAGATGTCGGGCTCTTGCAGGTAGTCGAGCTCGTCCCGGCGGCGAATGAAGGTGGCGACGGGAAAACGGCGATCAGCGAGCAGCGCGAAGAAGTGATCAAAGGAGATGAGGGCCGGCACCGCTGCCACCGACCAGCCGGTGGCGGGCATCAGGGCGGCATTGATCTCGCCCAGCTGGGGGATGCGGTCCAGAGGCAGGCCGAGGCGTGCCAATCCGGCCTGGTATTCGTCGCAGGCCTTGCCATCGAGCGCCGCAAGCTGGCGTGCAATCAGGATCCGCCAGGTGCCGTGCTCCTTGTCCGTGTAGTGGATCCTGCCCTGCCCATCCGGTTGGCGGGCCGTGTAGAGACTTGCCATGAGTGCTCCCATCCTTCGGGTGCCAGCCGCCATCCGGGCGGTCACTGGCCGTTGAGTCATGGGATCACTGTAACGGTTTGCCCCTCAAAAAAGCAGCCGACCCCGGGGTCGGCTGCTTTTGACAATTGTAAATAATTTGTGACATCCATGTCGGGTGCCAGCCACCTCACGACTTGTTGAGATAACCCGCCAACTGGCCGATCAGCCGCTTGCGCAGCTCGCCCAGTTTCGGCTTCTCGTCGGCACACCAGGGGAGCGGACGACAGGCTTCCATGGTACGCATCCCGAGGCGCGCGGTGAGCAACCCGGCCCCGACCCCTTGGGCGGCGCGGGCGGAGAGCTTGGCGGTCAGCTCGGCGCCCAGCAGATCCATCCCTACCTCGGTCACCAGCTCGGTGGCCCCCGCATAGAGCATGTTGCGAAACACCTGACGAATGAGGCGGATGCGGCTCCAGTAGCCGAGCTCGATGGCATAGACATCGGCGATGTCCTCGATCATCCGCAGGTTGCGCCAGAGCATCAGCATCATGTCGACGGTGGCGAGCGGGCTCAGGGCCACCAGCACGGCGGCCTCCCCTGACCATTTGGCGACGCGGGCCTGGGCCAGCTTGTCCCGCTCGGTGAGCACCAGCTGGCTGTAGAGGGTCAGCACTTCCCGATCGCTGTGGCTCTCGTCAAGCTGGGATAGCCAGGTGCGATACCCTTCCCGTCCCTTGTCACCGCTCTTCTCGGCAAGGGCCTCGCAGAAGGCCTGCCCCTGACCGACCCCCTGATGGGCCAGCAGATCCTCGGCTCTTGAGCGCACATCCTGGCGTCGCTTCAAGGTGCGCAGCCGCAGCCATTCGCGCCCCACCACCCCGGCGGTGCCCACCGCCACCAGGCCGGAGGCGAGCAGCCAGGCCCCGCCCCAGAAGGGGGAGGCGGCAAACTGATCCACCAGAAAAGCGCCAAACTGGCCAAGCGACAGCAGCCCCACCCCGCCCAGCCCCCAGGCCAGCAGACGATGGCGGCGCCGAGGCCTGACGTTAAGCGCGGGTTCCACCTCGGTGAGCTCGTCCAGCGCCTCCAGAGGCTCGAAGCTCTCCTCTTCCAGCCGCCGGGCCGGGGCCGGTGGCTGCACTTCGCTTGCCACCGAGGGCGCGGGCTCCAGCGTCACCTTGCCTTGCAGGGGAGCGGCGTCATCGGTGCGCCATCTTGTCTGATCGTTCATCGCATTCTCTCCTGTGGGCGCCCCTCGAGCACAGCGGGTCACCCACCCGTTATTCGAGGTGATCCCCGAGCAGGAACTCCAGCGCCGCATCGAGCCGGATATGGGGGAGCGCCTGATGGGCGCTCATAGGCAGCGGGCGAAAGGCCTGAAAATCAAACCCTTGAGTTTTCCACCACTGCGCAGGCGGGATCTGGGCAGGCACCTCCCCCGGGAAGAGCAGCAAGGGCTCGCCCGAGAGGGTAGTGCCACGAATGGCGGGAAATTCCCGTCCGTCTGCCACCCCCTTGCCCACCTCAGTGGCCTTGATGGCGGCGAGCGCCAGGCATTCTGTCTCTATCCCCTCGAAGCGGGCCTGACCCCGGCCACGGCTCACCAGGTGCTGCAGGAGCGACACCAGAGGCCCGTGCTGCTCCGGCGTGACGTGATCGGCCTTGCTCGCCACAAACAGCAGCTTGTCGATGCGCGGGGAGAAGAGGCGGCGCCACCAGTTGCTCTTGCCGTAGGCGAAGCTTTCCATGATGCGGGCGATGGCCTGCTGCATGTCACCAAAGCTCGCGGCACCGGCATTGAGGGGCGCCAGGCAGTCCACCAGCACGATCTGGCGATCAAAGCCTGCAAAGTGCTGCTCATAGAAGCCCTGTACCAGATGCTGCTTGTACTGCTCGAAGCGCTGCTTGAAGGTGGCGTAGAGGGTGCCGTCTTCGGGGGAGTGTGTGGGCATCTCCCACACCCAGGGCACGAATTGCAGCAGCGGCGCACCGGCATACTCGCCGGGCAACACGAAACGCCCGGGCTGGATGAGGTGAAGCCCGAGCGCCTGCTTGCAGGCGTGCAGATAATCGGTGTAGCGGGCGGCCAGTTCGCTGGCGGTCCGCTCCTCGAAGGCTTGATCCGCCTGCCAGTGCGGCGTCAACCAGCCTGCCGCCAGGGCTTGCAGCTCGGGACGGCGCAGTTGCTCCCGCACCTGCTCGCTCCACTGCTCGTAGTTCAGATCCAGCAGCGGCAAATCCAGCAGCCACTCCCCGGGATAATCCACCAGATCCACATAGAGGGTGGAGATCTCCCCCAGGTGCCGACGCAGCGGATGGCGGGTGCGATAGCGGATCTCGAGGCGTACCTCGGCCACCCCCCGGGTCGGCGCGGGCCAGGCGGGCGGATCGCCAAACAGGGCATCGAGGCCCCGTTCATAGGGAAAGGTGGGAATGTGGGCGTTTTGCTGGGGCACCCGGCGAGCACCGAGGATGCGTCCCTGGCGCTGGGCGTCCCAGAGTGGCAGACGGCCGTCGATGGCCGCGTGCTCCAGTTGATTGATCAGCGCCGTGATAAACGCGGTCTTGCCGCTGCGAGAGAGGCCGGTGACCGCCAGCCGGATGTGGCGATCCCGGGCCCGGTTCACCGCGTCAACGGCCTTGTGCTGGAGCACCGACCAGGAGTGTTCGAGTTTGTTGCGTATCAAGGCGGGTCTTCTTCTCCTTGTGATCACATCAGAGAGACGGCCGCGAGGCGGTATCCTCGCGGCCCGGCACGATTAGAGCTTGCTGAACTCCCGTTGCAGGGTGAACTCCTTGGAGGTCACCAGCTTCTCGATGCGCTGCACCCTGGGCTCCAGTGCATCCAGCTCCTGGCCGATGCGGGCAAGGGCCTGATGAGGTGTGACGCCAGCCTGCCAGCTGCGCGCCTTCATCCGCACCTCGGCGAACTCGGCATCTTCCTGGGAGTAGAGGGTGACCGGCTTCTTGTCGAGCAGGAACCAGGCGGCAATATAGGCAGTGAAGGTGATGAAACCGGCGAAGATGAGACCACTGATGGCCAGCAGCCGCACGATCCAGGTCTCCACCCCGAAGTACTCTGCCAGACCGGCACAGACCCCGGCAATCTTGCCCCGCTGGGGATCCCGGTACAGGTTGCGCCCTTCACGACTGACACTGTTCATACCTTGTTCCTCCAACCGGGGACTTCCGCATCCAGAATCGACGCCAATAGGGTTCCGGCCCGCTCCGGCTTTTTGCCACAGTCATGACATCTCTCATTGAAAACCGTCATACCTTGTTTCTCCAACCAGGAACCTCGGCATCCAGAATCGACTCCAGGGCGCCGACCCGTTCCTGCATCTTCTCGGCACGCACCAGCAAGCCCTGCAGCTGTTCACGCTCACCATCGGCAAGACCGGCGCCAATGCGTCCCTTGGCGCGGTAGTGCAGCACCAGCCAGATGGGGGCCACCACCACCATGAAGACCACCATGGGAACCATCAATACACCCAGCAGATCTTCCATCTGTTACTCTCCCTGTTTCGGTGCCGGATTGTGCTGGCCCAGCTTCTGGCGCATGGCTTCCAGCTCGCGGCTGATCTGGTCGTCCGCTTCCAGCTCGGCAAACTGCTGGGCGAGCGCCTTGTCGGACTGCCCCAGATCGGCGCGGGCTTCCATCTCGTCGATGCGGCGCTCCATGCGCTCGAACTTGCTCACCACGGCCTGACTGTCGCCACGGGCCACCTGGCTTTGCACGTTGAGACGGCTGCTGGCGGCTTCGCTGCGAATGGCCATCGCCTTCTGGCGGGCACGGGCGTCTTCCAGCTTGGCTTCCAGCTGGCGGATCTCCTCCCCCAGCTTCTCGATGCCGCTGTCCACCGCCTGCTGTTCCCGAGACAGGGCGTCGGCAAGCTCCGCCTGCTTGCTCTTCTCGATGAGGGCAGCCCGGGCCAGATCTTCGCGCCCTTTGGTCAGGGCCAGCTCGGCCTTGCCCTGCCACTCGGCGACCCGCTCCTGATGGCGGCTCACCTGACGGCCGATCTCTTTTTGATTCGCGAGGAAGCGGGCCAGATTGGAGCGCTCCTTCACCAGTTCATCTTCCATTTCCTGGATGATCAGACGCACCATCTTCTGGGGATCTTCCGCCTTGTCGAGCAGGGCCGTCAGATTGGAATTGATGATGTCGGCCAGGCGAGAAAAAATGCTCATGATTGTACTCCTGTGATAGGCATCGGGTTGTGTCTCCATTGACAATGGCAACTTGTGTGCCAATCTGGAACAATATTTAACTTGTTGATTTATATGGGCACTCAGAATGCAGTTCAAGTCCCGGGGAAACAAGTGATGATTAAAATAACCAACTTTTGGTAAGATTAACCAGATTTTTCAACTCACAGGGGCAGGGATGACCACGGCCACGGAAAGTCTGTTGGGTGAATCCAACGCATTTCTAGAAATCATCGAGCAGGCATCGCGCCTCGCGCCGCTGCGCAAGCCCGTACTCATCATCGGCGAGCGGGGGACCGGCAAGGAGCTCATCGCCCACCGCCTACATTATCTCTCGGATCGCTGGGATCAAAGCTTTGTCACCATCAACTGCGCCACCTTGAGCGAGAGCCTGCTGGAGACCGAGCTGTTTGGCCACGAGGCGGGCTCCTTCACTGGCGCCGCCAAGCGCCATCAGGGGCGCTTCGAGCGGGCCGACGGCGGCACCCTGTTCCTCGACGAACTGGCCACCACCAGCGCCCGGGTGCAGGAAAAACTGCTGCGGGTCATCGAGTACGGGGAGTTCGAACGGGTGGGCGGTGCCAAGCCCCTCAAGGTGGATGTGCGGCTGGTGTGCGCCACCAACGAGGATCTGCCTGCACTGGCACAGAAAGGACGGTTTCGCCACGACCTGCTGGACCGGCTCGCCTTTGATGTCATCACCCTGCCCCCCCTGCGGGAGCGGCGCGAGGACATCCTGATGCTGGCGGAGCACTTCGCCCACGGCATGACCCGGGAGCTGGGGTATCCGCTCTTTGCCGGCTTCTCGCGCAAGGCGACCCAGCTGCTACAAGATTACCCCTGGCCGGGCAACGTGCGGGAGCTCAAGAACGTGGTGGAGCGCAGCCTCTATCGCCAGGGCAACCCCCAGCTGCCGCTGGCGGAGCTGGTGCTCAATCCCTTTGACTCCCCCTGGCGCCCCCGTGCCCGAGGTGACGCCGCCCCTTCTACGGACGCGCCGACCTCGGCAGAGATGGCCCCGACCCCGACCCTGCCGCTGGATCTCAAAGGGGCGGTGGCGGAGTACGAGATTAATTTACTCAAGCAAGCGATGCAGCAATCCCAGTATAATCAGCGCAAAGCAGCCCAGTTGCTGGCCCTGAGCTATCACCAGTTCCGGGGGATGCTGCGCAAATATCAATTGCTGGACGGGGATGACAACAGTGGCAACCAGGAGGCGGGCTGATGCCTGGCACCGGGTCTGTGCGCGCGGATAACGCGGCGCACGTCACCCCCGACGGGAGCGCCTGCCCGGCCGCCCCCCGCAACGCGCCCGCCCCCTGGCGGGCAACTTTGTCTGAAAACATGGTTCCAACATGAGAATGCTCACCCCCCTGCTGCTTGGTCTCCTGGTCCTGGTCAGCGGCTGTCAGAAACGCGATGAAGCCTCCAAAACCGGGCTCATCTATTGTGCCGAAGGGGCACCCCGAACCTTCAACCCGCAGCTTGCCAATTCGGATGCGACCCTGGATGCCAGTGCACGTCCCATCTACGATCGCCTGCTCGAGGTCAATGCCAACACCCTCGGCATCGAAGGGGGGCTCGCCACCCGCTGGCAAAGCAGCGAGGACGGCCTCTCCTATACCCTGACCCTGCGCAAGGGAGTGACCTTCCACCGTACCCCCTGGTTCAGCCCGACCCGTCACTTCAATGCCGACGACGTCCTGTTCACCTGGCAGCGTCTGCTGGACGAACACCACCCCTTCCACGCCGTCTCCGGCGGCGAGTACCCCTATTTTTACAGCCTGGGGCTCGGCAACCTCATCAAGCGGGTCTACAAGAAGGGGCCCTATGAGGTGGTGTTCGAGCTGAACCGCCCCGATGCCTCCTTCCTCGCCACCCTGGCCAGCGACTACG
Source organism: Aeromonas sp. R7-1 (assembly GCF_040908115.1). Lineage (NCBI taxonomy): Bacteria > Pseudomonadati > Pseudomonadota > Gammaproteobacteria > Aeromonadales > Aeromonadaceae > Aeromonas > Aeromonas sp. R7-1. Next base: position 44,157 of record NZ_JBFODD010000019.1, read on the forward strand.
CCATCGTGCTCTCCGCCGAGTACGGGGAGCAGATGCTAAAGGCCGGCACCCCGGCGCTGCTGGACAGCCGCCCCATCGGCACCGGCCCCTTCAGCTTCAAGGAGTATCGCCACAACGAGTTCGTGCGCTACCTGCGCCACCCCGGCTACTGGGGCGGCGAGGCCAGAATGGAGCAGCTCATCTACGACATCACGCCCAAGTCCTCCAAGCGCCTTGCCAAGCTGCTGACCGGCGAGTGCGACGTGATGAGCACCCCCTCTGCCAGCCAGCTGTCGGTGATAGACAAAGACTCCCACCTGGATCTGTCGGTGCAGTCGGGGATGAACGTCGCCTTCCTCGCCCTCAATACCCGCAAGGCCCCTTTCAACAAGGTGCAGGTGCGCCAGGCCCTCGCCAGCGCCATCAATGTGCAGAATCTGCTGCAGGCGGTCTATTTCGAGACCGGCCAGAGCGCCGCCAGCCTGCTGCCGCCCCTATCCTGGGGCTACAATCCCTCCCTGCCCCAACGCAAGCCGGATCTCAAGCTCGCTCGCCAGTTGCTCAAGGACGCGGGCTACCCCAACGGCTTCGAGATGCAGGTGCTGGTGCAACCCGGCGCCCGTCCCTACAACCCGGACGGCCTCAAGACGGCGCAACTGATGCGCAGCGATTTCGCCAAGATTGGGGTGAGCCTCAAGATAGTGCAGCAGGCCTGGCCGGTCATCGAGACCCGGCTCGCCCATGGACAATATGACAGCCTGCTCTCGGGCTGGATCGCCGACAACGCGGATCCGGACAACTTCTTCCGCCAGTTGCTGAGCTGCGCCGCCGTCGAGCGGGGCAACAACTACAGCCGCTGGTGCAGCCCCGCCTTCGATCAGCTGCTGGACGATGCGGTGACCACCCCGCAGCTCGCCTTCCGCCTGCGCAACTATTACTATGCCCAGTCCCTGCTCAACGAGCAGTTGCCGCTCATTCCCCTGGCCCATGCCCTGAGAACCCAGGTGAGTCGCAGCGACATTCAGGGGCTGACCCTGATGCCCTTTGGCGGCACCACCTTCAACCAGGCCCATCGGGAGTGACCATGACAGATAACCACTCCATCGTCGGGCCATCGGCGCACCGTCCCCAGGAGGCATAAGCATGTTTTTCTATATCCTGCGCCGCATCACCCTGCTGGTGATCACCCTCCTGGTGCTGACTCTGGGGGCCTACCTCCTGGAGTTTCGCCTCATCACCCAGGTGCTGGATTTCTGGCACGGCTATCCTGACTTCCTCCAGCGCATCGCCGCCGGGGATTTCGGGCTCTCCAGCGTCTCCGGCCAGCCGGTCCTCGACGAGATCCGTCACTACTTCCCAGCGACCCTGACCCTCTGCCTCGCCGCCTTCGCCATCTCGTTGCTGGTGGGCATCCCTCTGGGCACCCTGGCGGCCCTCTATCAGGGGCGCAGCCCGGACCTCTCCATCATGGCCGCCGGCCTCGTCGGCTATGCCATCCCGGTCTTCTGGCTGGGGCTGCTGATGGTGATGTTCTTCTCCCTGGATCTTGGCTGGCTCCCCTCCTCTGGCCAGATCAGCCTGCTCTACGACGTGCCCTCCATCACCGGGATCGCCATTGTCGATGTGCTGATGAGCCAGGAGCCCTGGCGGGAGGCGGCCCTGCACGACGCCCTGCGCCATCTGGTACTGCCTTCCCTGGTGCTGGCCGTGGTGCCCACCACCGAGGTGATCCGCCACGTGCGCAGCTCCCTCATCGACGTGATGAAACAGAACTACATCAAGGCCGCCGCCAGCCGCGGACTCTCCCGCCGCCAGATCGTCTGGCGTCACGGGCTCAAGAACGCCCTGCCCCCGGTGTTGCCGCTGCTGGGGCTGCAACTTGGCAGCGTGCTCACCTCCGCCATGATCACCGAGGTGGTGTTCGACTGGCCCGGCATCGGCCGCTGGCTGGTGAGCAGCATCGCGCTGCAGGACTATGCCGCCATCCGCGGCGCCTTCCTGGTGGTGGCGAGCTTCGTCATCTTCATCAGCGTCAGCACCGATCTGCTGACCACCATCATGTATCCGGCACGGCGTAAAGAACTCTATGCAAGACAAGATTGATTGCGGTCTGTGGATGAACCACGGCGGCCCATGGGCCGCCGGTGCACAGACGTGCCCATCCCCTTGCGACCAGCACGGGAGCCTGCATCATGCACGATAAATCGAACATCTATCCGGAGCTCAAGATCCTCTCCCCCCTGGAGCAGACCTGGGCTTCCTACCGGCGCAACCCGCTGGCCATGGCGGGGCTCTGGTGCTTCGGGCTGCTGCTGCTGGTGACCCTCATCGGCCCCCTGGTGATCCCCTACGGCATCGACGATCAGCACAGCAACCACCTGCTGCTCGCCCCCTCCTGGGCCAACAGCGGCAACATCGATTACTTCCTGGGTACCGACGATCTGGGGCGCGACATCCTCTCCCGTCTGGTGGCCGGGGCCAGACTCACCTTCGGCAACGCCCTGCTGGTGGTGCTCATCGCGCTGGTCATCGGCTCGGCCATCGGCATCCTCGGCGGCATGAGCAAGGGGGTGAAGTCGAGCGTGCTCCATCACCTGCTCGATACCCTGCTCTCCATCCCGTCCCTGCTGCTGGCCATCATCGTCGTGGCTATCCTGGGGCCGGGTCTGTTCAACACCCTGATCGCCATCACGCTCGCGTTGATACCGCCTTTCATCCGGGCCACCTACAACGCGGTCCACGCCGAGATGCAGAAGGAGTACATCATCGCCAGCCGCCTCGACGGCTCTCCGCCCCAGCGGATCATGCGTCTGGCCATCTTGCCGAACATCGTCGAGACCCTGGTGACCCAGACCACCCGCACCCTCTCCGCCGCCATTCTGGACATCTCGGCGGTGGGCTTCCTCGGCCTCGGGGCCCAGTCTCCCCAGCCGGAGTGGGGTGCCATGCTGGCCGATTCGAGCGATCTTATCTATCTGGCCCCCTGGACGGTGACCCTGCCCGGGATGGCCATCCTGTTCAGCGTGCTGGTGACCAACCTGGTGGGCGAAGGCATTCGCGAAGCACTCAAAGAGGGGAACGACTGATGTTGCCAGCCTTGTTATCTATCCCCGCCCACGGACGCCCTGAGCGACCTGGCTGCGCCCTAAACGGGAGACATTGCTGATGCCCCTGCTCGACATACGCAACCTCACCATCGAAATCGACACCCCCCAGGGCAAGGTCAAGGCGGTGGACAGAGTCAGCCTGACCCTGAACGAGGGGGAGATCCGCGGGCTGGTGGGGGAATCCGGCTCGGGCAAGAGCCTGGTGGCCAAGGTGATCGTCGGCATCCAGAAGGACAACTGGACGGTGCGCGCCGACCGGATGCGCTTCAACGACATGGATCTGCTGACCATGGCGCCCAAGGAACGGCGCCGCATCATGGGGCGGGAGATAGCGATGATCTTCCAGGACCCCATCAGCTGCCTCGACCCCTCCGAGGAAATAGGCACCCAGCTCGAGGAGGCCATCCCCACCAGCGCCTTCACCGGCAAGTTCTGGCAGCGCTTCCAGTGGCGCAAGAAGCGGGCCATCGCCCTGCTGCACCGGGTCGGGGTCAAGGATCACCGCAAGGTGATGCGGGCCTATCCCCACGAACTGTCGGACGGCATGTGCCAGAAGGTGATGATCGCCATGGCCATCGCCAACCAGCCGCGCCTGCTGGTGGCGGACGAGCCCACCAGCGCCATGGAGTCCACCACCCACTCCCAGATCCTGCGGTTGCTGGACAAGATGAACAAGCTGGGCAATACCACCATCCTCATCATCAGCAACGACATCGCTGCCATCGCGAACCTGACCGACACCCTCAACATCATGTATTGCGGCCAGATGGTGGAAGTGGGGACCCGGGACCAGATCCTGGAATCCCCTCACCACCCCTATACGGATGCCCTGCTCAAGTCCATCCCGGACTTTGACAAGCTGGTGCGCCACAAGTCCCGGCTCGAGACCCTGCCCGGGGTGATACCGCCGCTGCAGCATCTGCCCATCGGCTGCCGCCTCGGCCCACGCTGCCCCTACGCCCAGAAGCAGTGCGTGCAGACGCCGCTGATGAGCAAGGTCAAGGGGCATCAGTTCAGTTGCCACTTCCCCCTCAACATGGAAGAACCGAAGAAATGAACCGGCACCAGACCCTGATCCGGGGCACCTGCCCGCCCCGTCAGCCCCTCTATCCGGCGAGCACACCCAAGGAGACCACGTCGTGACCGAACCTTCCCTGTTGCAGGTCAGGGGCCTGTGCAAGACCTACCAGAACCGCACCGGCCTGTTCAGGCGCCGCGCGGTGGAGGCGATAAAGCCCCTCTCGTTCGATCTCGAGGTGGGCCAGACCCTGGCCATCGTCGGGGAGGCGGGCTCGGGCAAGAGCACCCTGGCCCGCATTCTGGCAGGCATGATTGAACCGACCGGCGGGGAGATCGCCATCGAGGGGCAACCCATGGTCCACGGCGATTACCAGACCCGCTGCAAGCTGCTGCGGATGATCTTCCAGGATCCCAACACCTCCCTTAACCGGAAAATCCGGGTCGGCCAGATCCTGGAGACCCCCCTTCGCCTCAACACGGCCCTGAGCGAGGAGGAGCGCCGGGAGAAGGTGATCCAGACCCTGCGCATGGTGGGCATGCTGCCCGACCACGCCCTCTTCTATCCCCAGATGCTCTCCGCCGGCCAGCAGCAGCGGGTGGGGCTGGCGCGGGCGCTCATCCTCAATCCCAAGATAGTGGTGGCGGACGAGGCGCTCTCGACCCTGGATATTTCGGTACGCTCCCAGATCATCAACCTGCTGCTGGAGATGCAGGAGACCATGGGGCTGAGCTATGTGCTGGTGGCCAACGATCTGGGGATCGTGAGCCACATCAGCGACGAGGTGCTGGTGATGCACGAAGGCCGTGTGGTGGAGCGCGGCAAGACCTTGCGGGTCTTCGCCGATCCCCAGCACGACGTCACCCGCCGCCTCATTCAGAACTACAACAACGAATACCGCCGCTGATCCCGCGGCGCGTTTCCCCTTGCGCCAGACATAAAAAAACCCGGCCTGATGTCTCATCAGTCGCCGGGGGATTGCGCTCAAAAAGTGATTGCGTCGCTCGTAGTAGGAACAGGGGAATGGTAGGCAGCCCCCGTCACCTCAACAACTGTCAGATCTGACAGGCAGTCCGCTATGGAACCGGAATTGCGGATCCGGCGAACAGATGAGCTCGGCCTCCAGGCGACCGAAGAAGGCCACCCGCTCGCTGATGTCTTCGTCTGCGAACGTCTGTGCCAGGGCCAGGTAGTCCTGATAGTGACGCGCCTCCGAGCGCAGCAGGGAGACATAGAAGCGGCCAAGCTCCTCGTCCAGATGAGGGGCCAGCCTGGCAAAACGCTCGCAGGATCGCGCTTCGATATAGGCACCGATGATCATCTTGTCCACCACGGCCGCCGGCTCGTAGGTGCGCACATGGGTCAGCAGGCTGCGGGCATAGCGGGAGGCGGTGACGGGACCATAGGGGATGCCCCGTGCGGCCATGATCTCCAGCACCTGCTCGAAGTGGTGCAGCTCCTCCTGGATGAGGCGCACCATGGGGAACAGCAGGGGATTGCGCTCCAGCTCGGCAAACACGCTCCTGTCTGATTCGCCCATGGTGCGCTTGCCGAGGATCTCCGCCTTCTCCGGCAAGGCATCGAGCTCCCGGTAGAAGGTCAGCTTGGGCAGCAGGTGACGCTTCTCCTTGGGCAGGCAGTAGCGGCGCACCAGGCTGTGGGCGGTGAGTGCCGCCTTGTTCTCGCAGTTGGCGTGATCGATAAGCAGGGTCGGCAACTGGGCGGGATCCCGCGCCATTTCCACCCACTCATCCGGGGTCTCGCAATGCAGGAACTGGCGAACGGGGGCTAACAGGTCATCCATCTGAACTCTCATCTGTTGATACGACACGCGGCGCCTGGCGCCGGGGGGCCTATGCTAACGGATCCCGCCCGGCCTGCCCACCGCCATCATGGCTCAGCCCGTCAGACGCCTGAGGGAGTCGCGGCGGATCAGGGTGCCGCTGAAGGCGGGCAGTGCGTCCCGGCTCCCCTCCTCCACCATGGTGATCAGGCGGTTGATGGTCTCCTGGATCATCCCGTTCACCGGCATCTTGACGCTCGACAGCGCGGGAATGACGTAAGGGGCCAGGGGGATGTCGTCAAACCCCACCACCGAAACCTCGTCAGGCACCATCACACCGGCTTCGTGCAGCCGTTTGATGGCCCCGATCGCCATGTCATCGTTGCTGGCCACCAGGGCGCTGAAGCGAGCGCCTCGCGCCAGCAAGGTCGAGACGGCGGCCGCGCCACAGGCGGGGGTCCATTTGCCGGGGGCGATCAAGGTCTCCAGCACGGGGATGCCGTGCCGGATCAGCGCCTGCCGGTAGCCAGCCAGGCGCTCGGCGCCGGTGGGGGAATCCGCAGAGCCTGCGATGAAGGCGATCTCCCTGTGCCCCATGGCCACCAGCTTGTCCACCACCGCCTCCGCCGCCGCCTGCTGATCCGCATAGACGCAGTGGGCCGGATGGCGGCTCAGACGCCGGTTGAGCACCATGATGGGCTGCTCATGCTGCTCGATGATCTCGTCCATCTCCTCCACCCCAAGAAAACGCGGATAGATGATGACGCCATCGCAACGGGAATCGAGCAGATACTGGATGGCCTGGCGCTCCTCGTCGGCGCTGTGCTTGCCGTCCGCCAGTATGAGCTGGCGCCCGCGATCCTCGGTCATCCGCGCCACCTGGGAGAGCAGCTCGCCGAAGTAGACGCCGTGGTAGAGGGTGTTGGTGACCACCAGTCCCAGGGTCCGGGTATGCCTGGTCGCCAGCTGCCTCGCCACCAGGTTGGGGCGATAGCCGCACTCCTCGATGGCCTGCTGCACCCGGTCCCGGGTCTCCTGGCTGGTGTAACCATTGCCCGACAACACCCGGGAGACCGTCGCCTTCGACACCCCTGCCCGCCTTGCCACCTCCAGCATCGTCGTCATTGTGTTCTCCCTTGCTCGTAACGGGGCGCAGTGTACTGCACCGCCCCCGGCTTGTCGTCGCACGAATGGCGTGCAGGCCCGGGTTCAGTGATCCCATTCACGGATCCGGACGCTCGCTGCACAAGATGCTTGTCTCCCGCGCTCAGGCCGCGCACTCTATGTGGAACCGGTTCCACACTCAGTTTCATGCGCGTTCCCGCCCTTCGCGGCGGCGGGGGCGAGCAGGCCCACTTGGTTAAAAGGATCTACCTCGATGTCAAAAAACTATGCGGCTCTGGCCGGTACCGTCATCACCGCACTCGGCGGCGCCGACAACGTCGTCGCCGTGACCCACTGCATGACGCGGCTGCGCTTTGTGCTCGGCGATCCCGCCCGGGTCAATGGCCCTGCCCTCAAGGCGATCACCGGCGTGCTCGGGGTGGTGCAGGCGGACAACCAGTGTCAGGTGATCATCGGCAACACCGTCTCCCACGCCTATCGCGAGGTGCTGGCCCTGCTGCCCCAGGGTGGCGGGCAGACTCCGCTTGCGGAGGCTTCCGCTGGCTGGAGCCTGCGCCGCATGGGCGCCGCCATCCTCGACGCCCTGATCGGCACCATGTCCCCCCTCATCCCGGCCATCATCGGCGGTTCCATGCTCAAGCTGCTGGCCATGGTGCTGGAGATGACCGGCATGCTGGAGAAAGGCTCCTCGACCCTCACCATCCTCACGGTGGCCGGGGATGGGGCCTTCTTCTTCCTGCCCCTGATGGTGGCCGCCTCCGCCGCCGTCAAGTTCAAGACCAACATGTCCCTGGCCATCGCCATCGCAGGCGTGCTGGTGCACCCCAGCTTCATCGAGCTGATGGCCAGAGCCGCCGAAGGGGAGCAGGTGACTTTCGCCCTGGTCCCGGTGACCGCGGTCAAATACACCTACACCGTCATTCCGGCCCTGGTGATGACCTGGTGCCTCTCCTACATCGAGGGCTGGGTCGACCGCATCACCCCGGCGGTCACCAAGAACTTCCTCAAGCCCATGCTGATCGTGCTGATCGCGGCACCGCTCGCCATCCTCTTCATCGGCCCCGTCGGCATCTGGATTGGCACCGCCATCTCCGGCCTGGTCTACACGGTCCACGACTACCTGGGCTGGCTGTCGGTGGCCATCATGGGGGCGCTCTGGCCCCTGCTGGTGATGACCGGCATGCACCGCGTCTTCACCCCGACCATCATCCAGACCATCGCCGAGACCGGCAAGGAAGGCATGGTCATGCCCTCCGAAATCGGCGCCAATCTCTCTCTTGGCGGCTCGTCCCTGGCGGTGGCCTGGCGCACCCGTAACCCGGAACTGCGCCAGACGGCGCTCGCGGCGGCCGCCTCCGCCATCATGGCGGGGATCTCCGAACCCGCGCTCTACGGTGTGGCCCTGCGCCTCAAGCGTCCGCTCATCGCAAGCCTCATCAGCGGCTTTGTCTGCGGCGCCGTCGCCGGCATGGCGGGGCTCGCCAGCCACTCCATGGCCGCCCCCGGGCTCTTTACCAGCGTGCAGTTCTTCGATCCGGCCAACCCCATGACCATCGCCTGGGTGTTCGGCGTGATGGCCCTCTCCGTGGTGCTCTCCTTCGTGCTGACCCTGGTGATGGGGTTCGAGGACATTCCGGTCGAGAGCCCGGCCCCCCGCGCCGAGCCCGTGCAACCCGTCGCCACCAGCCAGGCGCAGGCCGGACTGTGACACCCCATTCAGACATGACAAGAGGTAACCAATGTCGTTAACAAGATTTCCCGAGGGCTTTCTCTGGGGCGGTGCCCTGGCCGCCAATCAGGCGGAGGGCGGCTATCTCGAGGGGGGCAAGGGGCTGACCACGGTAGACATGATCCCCCATGGCCCGCGCCGCATGGCGGTCAAACTCGGCCAGGAGAAGCGCATCACCCTGCAAGATGACGAGTTCTACCCAAGCCACGGAGCCATCGATTTCTATCACCGCTATCGGGAGGACATCGCCCTGATGGCCGAGATGGGCTTCACCGTGTTTCGCACCTCCATCGCCTGGGCCCGTCTCTACCCCAGGGGGGACGAGCGCGAGCCCAATGCCGAGGGCATCGCCTTCTACCGCGCGGTGTTCGAGGAGTGCAGAAAGTACAACATCGAGCCCCTGGTGACCCTGTGCCACTTCGATGTGCCCATGCACCTGGTGACCGAGTACGGCTCCTGGCGCAACCGCCAGATGGTGGAGTTTTTCACCCGCTACGCCCGCACCTGCTTCGAGCAGTTCGACGGCCTGGTGAAGTACTGGCTCACCTTCAACGAGATCAACATCCTGCTGCACAGCCCCTTCTCCGGGGCGGGGCTGGTGTTCGAGCAAGGGGAGCACCAGGATCAGGTGAAGTATCAGGCCGCCCACCACGAGCTGGTGGCCAGCGCCCTGGCGACCCGGATCGCCCACGAGGTGAACCCGGCCAACCAGGTGGGCTGCATGCTGGCGGGGGGCAACTTCTACCCCTACTCCTGCAAGCCCGCCGACGTCTGGACCGCCCTCCAGAAAGATCGGGAGAACCTCCTCTTCATCGACGTGCAAGCCAGGGGCGCCTATCCGGCCTATGCGCAGAGGGTGTTTCGTGACAAGGGGGTCACCCTGGTGAAGGGGCCGGAAGATGACGAGATCCTCAGGCACACCGTAGATTTCGTCTCCTTCAGCTACTACGCCTCCCGCTGCGCCGCCGCCGACATGAATGCGGGCAACACCAGCGAGGCCAACGTGGTCAAGTCCCTGCGCAATCCCCACATCGAGGTGAGCGAGTGGGGCTGGGGCATCGATCCCCTGGGCCTTCGCATCACCCTCAACACCTTGCACGATCGCTACCAGAAGCCCCTCTTCCTGGTGGAAAACGGCCTGGGTGCAGTGGACGAAGTGAACGAGCAAGGGGAGATAGAGGACGACTACCGCATCGCCTACCTGCGCGCCCACATCGAGGCCATGGGGGATGCCATCGAGGACGGCGTGCCCCTGATGGGATACACCAGCTGGGGCTGCATCGATCTCGTCTCCGCCTCCACCGGCGAGATGAGCAAGCGCTATGGCTTCGTCCACGTGGACAGGGACGACGCCGGCCATGGCACCCTGGCCCGCCGGCGCAAGAAGTCGTTCTGGTGGTACCAAAAGGTGATCGCGAGCAACGGGGAGGATCTGGCCTGAGGACCCTTGTGTGGGTTGTCCAGGCGCTGCGCCGAGTGCACGAATACAAGATGGGGGCCTAGGCCCCCATCTTTTTTCATCGCGCTGGCAATCTGAAAACGTTTAACTGCCTTCGTTGAAGATCTCGAGGTTGCTGGTCCCTTCCTGCCACTCGCGCACCGCCTTGTTGTCGTCGCTGCGCAGGGCATTGAGGTGGTCCAGATACCCCTGATCCACGTCGGAGGTCACATAGTGACCGTTGAAGACCGAGGTCTCGAAGTGGCGCAGCTCGGGGTTGATCTCCCGCACCGCCTCTTCCAGATCTTCCAGATCCTGGAAGATGAGGCCGTCGGCACCGATAAGCTTGCACACCTCTTCCACTTCACGGCCATGGGCAATGAGCTCGTTGGCGGTGGGCATGTCGATGCCGTAGACGTTGGGGAAGCGAATTTCCGGCGCGGCCGAGGCGAAGTAGACCTTGGCGGCCCCCGCTTCACGGGCCATCTGGATGATCTGCTCGGAGGTGGTGCCCCGCACGATGGAGTCGTCCACCAGCAACACCTTCTTGCCCTTGAATTCGGAGCTGATGGCGTTGAGCTTGCGGCGCACCGACTTCTTGCGCTGGGTCTGGCCCGGCATGATGAAGGTACGGCCGATGTAGCGGTTCTTCACGAAGCCCTGACGGTACGGCAGGCCCAGGGTGTGGGCGATTTCCAGCGCCACGTCGCAGGAGGTCTCGGGGATGGGGATGACCACGTCCACGTCGAGATCGTCCCACTCCCGTGCGATCTTCTGGCCCAGCTTGCGACCCATGTTGAGGCGGGCGGCATAGACGGAGACCTTGTCGATGAAGGAGTCGGGACGGGCGAAGTAGACGTATTCGAAGATGCAGGGGTTCATCTGCGGGCTTTCCGCACACTGCTCGGAGAAGAGCTGGCCCTGCTCGGTGATGTAGATGGCCTCGCCCGGGGCGACGTCACGCACCGTCTCGAAGCCGATGGCGTCGAGGGCCACGCTCTCGGAGGCGAGCATGTACTCCACCTGCCCCTGCTCGTCGACCCGGCGACCCAGGATCAGCGGGCGAATGCCGTTGGGGTCGCGAAAGCCGATGAGGCCGTGACCGATCACCAGAGAGACCACGGCATAGGCGCCGCGGATCTGCTGGTGCACCTTGCGCACCGCCGAGAAGATATCTTCCGGGCGCAGCGCCATCTTGTCGCACAAGTCCAGCTCGTGGGCCAGCACGTTCAACAGCACTTCGGAGTCCGAGGTGGTGTTGATGTGGCGGCGGGCCACCTTGAACTGCTGCTCCTTGAGCTCCTTGGCATTGGTGAGGTTGCCGTTGTGGGCCAGCACCATGCCGTAGGGGGAGTTCACGTAAAACGGCTGCGCCTCTGCCGCACTGGAGCTGCCTGCGGTGGGATAACGGACGTGTCCGATGCCGATATTCCCTTTCAGGCGCTGCATGTGGCGCACTTCAAACACATCCTTCACCAGACCGTTGGCCTTGCGTTGCCGGAAGTTTCCACTGTCAATGGTCACGATCCCGGCGGCATCCTGTCCCCTGTGCTGCAACACCGTCAAGGCGTCGTAGAGGGCCTGATTGACGGGGGTGGTGCCAACTATACCGACAATACCGCACATGTCTTTGCTACCTCGAAGTCACTGTACCTGTTGAAGAAAACTGGACGAGTTCATCATGAACCCGAAAAACCACTGGATCACCGGCTTGAACTCCGGCACCAGCCTGGACGCCCCCCACCAGTCGCTCTGGGAGAGGCTGGTGAAGGTATCCATGAAAAACAGCAGGGCGCTGACGATCAGCACCCCGCGAATGGCGCCAAAACAGACCCCGAGCACCCTGTCGGTGCCGGAAAGCCCGGTCTTTTCCACCAGCAGGCCCACCACGTAGTTCACCACGCTGCCGAGGATCAGGGTCGCCACGAACAGGGCGGCGATGGCCAGACCGTTGCGAACCATGGCATCGGAGAAAGAAGTGAAATAGACGGCGAGATCGGGATAGAAATGGCTGGCAATGAAAAAGGCGACGAACCAGGTGACCAGAGACATGGCCTCCTTGAGAAAGCCGCGCACCAGGCTGATGAGGGCGGAGAAACCGACGATGCCGATGATGGCGTAATCAATCCAGACCATAGAAAAAGATGTCCTGCGAAATTGCGGCGCAGTCTAACAAAAACGATTGCGCAATGCTTGATAAAATTGTGTTACAGGCCCGAAGGGAGCTATCCCTTCCCCTTGCGGCGGGTTTCCCGGGCCCAGAATGCACAACGCCATGGCATGCCATGGCGTTGTCGTCTGCAACGAGCGCTTACCCGATGTGGGTCAGGCCGCCCATGTAGGATTGCAGCGCAGCCGGGATGGCGATGCGGCCATCTGCCTGCTGGTAGTTCTCGAGCACGGCCACCAGGGTACGACCCACCGCCAGACCGGAACCATTCAGGGTGTGAATGAGCTGCGGCTTGCCGTCGATGCGCACGCGAGCCTGCATACGGCGCGCCTGGAAGTCGGTGCAGTTGGAGACGGAGGAGATCTCGCGATAGGTGTTCTGGGCCGGCAGCCACACTTCCAGATCGTAGGTCTTGGCAGCGCAGAAGCCCATGTCACCGGTGGAAAGCGCCATCACGCGATACGGCAGCTCCAGCAGTTGCAGCACCTTCTCGGCGTGACCCACCATCTCTTCCAGGGCATCCCAGGATTTTTCCGGGTGCACCAGTTGCACCATCTCGACCTTGTCGAACTGGTGCATACGGATGAGGCCACGGGTATCACGACCGTAGGAGCCCGCTTCGGAGCGGAAGCAGGGGCTGTGGGCGGTCATCTTGATGGGCAGCTCCTGCTCGTCGAAGATCTCGTCACGGGCCATGTTGGTGAGCGGCACTTCGGAGGTCGGGATGAGGGAGAACTTGCGCACCTTGCCTTCGTCTTCCCCTTCCCCTTCGATGCCGGTATTGAAGAGATCCTGGGAGAACTTGGGCAGCTGACCGGTGCCGTACAGGCTGTCCGGGTTGACCAGATAGGGCACGTAGCACTCGGTGTAGCCGTGCTGCAGGGTGTGCAGGTCCAGCATGAACTGGGCCAGGGCGCGGTGCAGACGGGCAATCTGACCCTTCATCACCACGAAACGGGCGCCGGAGAGCTTGACGCCGTTCTTGAAGTCGACCCCCTTGGCCGCCTCACCCAGATCGATGTGATCGCGTACCGGGAAATCGAACTCACGGGGAGTGCCCCAGCGGCGGACCTCCACGTTGTCGTTCTCGTCACGGCCCACCGGGGTGGTCTCGCTCGGCAGGTTGGGGATGGCGTCGGCGATCCCCTTGAGCTGGGCCAGCAGGGCCTCCAGCTCGACCTTGCTGGTCTCGAGCTCGTCGTTGATCTTGGTCACCTCGGCCTTGAGGGGGGCAACATCTTCACCACGACGGGCAGCCTCACCGATGGACTTGGAGCGGGCGTTGCGCTCGGCCTGCAGCTCCTGGGTGCGGGACTGCAGATCCTTGCGTTTCTCTTCCAGAACATTGACCGCCGCTACGTCCAGAACGTAGCCACGTGTCGCCAGACGAGCGGCAGCTTCGGTGATGTCGCTGCGCAGATATTTGGGATCCAGCATGGTTTACCTACTTTTTTTAATGGGATCTGGGCCCGGGTCATCGTGACCGGGTTGGGAAACAGATCCGGAAGTTAACATCGGTTGGCGCACCCCTTTGCCTTCGGAATCGGGCCTTCGAAATCAAGAAGATGGTGCAAGACCAAGACAACCGGGGTCAGACGGGCAGTGTAGCAGACCGCCCCCCCGCCCGAACAGGGACTATTGCGCCCGTTTTTGCCAGGCCCCCCTCCCCTGATGCCTTTGCCGTGCGCTTTCCCGGGCGAGGGGCTTGAAGGTCTTTCCTATCGCTTGCGCGGGCTCTGCTTGTCCAGCTCGTGCAGATAGTCGAGCTTCTGGGCTATCTGCTTCTCAAGCCCCCGCTCGGTGGGCTGATAGTACTGCTTGCCGGCAAGCTCCGGGGGGAAGTACTGCTCGCCGGCGGCATAGGCCCCCGGCTCGTCGTGGGCGTAGCGATACTCGGCGCCATAGCCCAGCTCGCTCATGAGCTTGGTAGGGGCATTGCGAAGGTGCGGCGGCACCTCGAAGTCCGGCAGGTTCTTGGCGTCGTGAAGCGCCGCCTTCCAGGCGGTGTAGACCGCATTGCTCTTGGGGGCGCAGGCGAGGTAGACGATGGCCTGGGCGATGGCCCGCTCCCCTTCCGCCGGGCCGATGCGATGGAAGCAATCCCAGGCCGAGAGCGCCACCTGCATGGCACGGGGATCGGCGTTGCCCACGTCTTCCGAGGCAATCGCCAGCAAGCGGCGGGCGATGTAGAGGGGATCGCAGCCGGCGCTCACCATGCGGGCATACCAGTAGAGGGCCGCATCCGGTGCCGAGCCGCGAATGGACTTGTGCACCGCCGAGATGAGGTCGTAGAAGTGATCGCCGCCCTTGTCGAAACGGGCCACGTGCTCCCCCACCACGGCGGCGAGCAGGGTACTGTCGATCACCCGCGCCCCTGAGCTGTCGGCCTCGGCCATGTCGGCCAGGAGCTCCAGATAGTTCAGAGACTTGCGCCCGTCCCCTTCCACGGCTTTCGCCAGCGCCTCCTTGGCCCCGGGGGCAAAGCGCAGGCTAGGGTCATTGAGACCGCGCGGGTCCTGCATCGCCTGATCGATCATGGCGAGGATGTCCTGCTCCTCCAGCCTCTTGAGCAGATAGACCCGGGCCCGGGAGAGCAGCGCATTGTTGAGCTCGAACGAGGGGTTCTCGGTGGTGGCGCCGATGAAGGTGATGGTGCCGTCTTCGATGTGGGGCAGGAAGACATCCTGCTGGCTCTTGTTGAAGCGGTGGACTTCATCCACGAACAGGATGGTGCGCACCCCGCGCCAGCCGTTCTCCTTCGCCTTGTCGAGGGCCGCGCGGATCTCCTTGATGCCGGAGGTGACCGCCGAGAGCCGCTCCACCTCCGCCTGGCAGTAGTGGGCAACCAGTTCTGCCAGCGTGGTCTTGCCGGTGCCGGGGGGCCCCCAGAGGATCATGGAGTGGCAGTGCCCCGCCAGGATCGCTTTTCGCAGGGGCTTGTCCGGCCCCAGGATATGCTGCTGGCCGATGTACTGCTCGAGGGTTTGCGGCCGCATCCGGGCCGCCAGCGGACGAAAGTCCGACGAGAAATCCAGGGATAAATTGCTCATCTGCATTGACCGTCAGGAAGGATGCGGGCCGCCGTTGCCGGGCGGCCCGCCAACAAGGTCAGCGCCTGCCCGGGCATCAGCGCTGGTCGTCCAGCTCGACCCCCTTCGGGATCTTGAAGACAAATTCGTTGCCCTTGAGCACCGGCTTGCGGTTGAAGCTGCTCAGGGTGAACTCGCTCCACTGCCCCTGCGCCTCTTTCACGTCGAAGCGACTGATGTTGTTCTGACGGTCGAAGGTGATGCGAAAGGAGGCGATCAGCTCGTCCTTGTTGCGACTGGTGACTGTGTAGACGTCCCCTTCCTGGGTCACGTCATAGTTCTTCCAGAGGCTGTTGTCGTTGCCCGCGATGAGCACGAAGGGGGTATTGAGCACCGCATCCTTCATCTTGAGGGCGGTGACCTGCTCGACGAAGGGGTCGTACACCCACACATCCTTGCCATCGGCCACGATCAGGCTCTCGTCCGGGGAGGTAGTGTGCCAGTTGAAGCGGTTGGGTCGCTGCACCAGCAGGGAACCGCTCGCCTTTTGCAGCTCCTTGCCCTTGCTGTCATAGACGGTCTGGGCAAATGTGGCGGAGAAGACATTGACGGAGGAGAGCTTCTCCTTGAGATCGCTGGCCGCATCGGCCCATACCTGGCTGCTGGCGACCAGCAGAATGGAACCCATCAACAGTTGTTTTTTCATCAGGCTCTTCATAGGGAGGTTCTCGATAAAAGGCCACGCCCGCAGAGGGCATGGCCAGGATGATGTGAGGCTTAGTCACGGACCGGCGGCGGTGCCAGCACGTCGCGCTGGCCGTTGCCGCCCGGGGCGCTGACGATGCCCTGGTTTTCCATCTGCTCGATGAGACGGGCCGCCCGGTTGTAACCGATCTTGAACTTGCGCTGGACGCTGGAGGTGGAGCCACGGCGGGATTCCACCACGAAGGCCACCGCCTCGTCGAACAGGGGATCGAGCTCTTCATCGCCGCCCCCGCCGAAGTCGCCGCCGCCGCCCTCGCCGTCCGACTCGCCGGAGAGGATCTCGTCGATGTAATCCGGCTCCCCACGCAGTTTCCAGTCCGCCACCACCTTGTGTACCTCGTGGTCATCGACGAAGGCACCGTGGACACGGGTGGGGTTTGAGGTGCCCGCAGGCATGTAGAGCATGTCACCCATGCCGAGCAGGGATTCGGCGCCCCCCTGGTCCAGGATGGTGCGCGAATCGATCTTGCTCGACACCTGGAAGGAGATACGGGTCGGGATGTTGGCCTTGATGAGGCCGGTAATGACATCCACCGACGGGCGCTGGGTCGCGAGGATAAGGTGAATACCGGCCGCCCGCGCCTTCTGGGCGATACGGGCGATAAGCTCCTCCACCTTCTTGCCGACGATCATCATCATGTCGGCAAACTCGTCCACCACCACCACGATGTGGGGCAGTTTTTCCAGCTCCGGCGGCATCTGATCCATGGAGTCGCCCGGACGCCACAGGGGGTCGACCAGGGGATCCCCCGCCTCGATGGCGGCCAGCACCTTGTCGTTGTACCCCTTGAGGTTGCGCACCCCGACCGCGGACATCAGCTTGTAACGACGCTCCATCTCGCCTACGCACCAGCGCAGGGCGTTGGCGGCATCCTTCATGTCGGTGACCACCTCGGTCAGCAGGTGCGGAATCCCTTCGTAGACCGAGAGCTCCAGCATCTTGGGGTCGATCATGATAAAACGCAGATCCTCGGGGGAGGATTTGTAGAGCATGGAGATGATCATGGTGTTCACCCCCACCGACTTGCCCGAGCCCGTGGTACCGGCCACCAGCAGGTGGGGCATCTTGGCGAGGTTCACCACCACGGGTTCCCCCGCGATGTCCTGACCCAGCCCCATGGTGAGCGGATTGCGGCTGGCCGCGAACGCCTCGCAGTCGAGGGTTTCCCGCAGGTAGACGGTCTGGCGTACCCGGTTGGGCAGCTCGATCCCGACGAACGTCTTGCCCGGGATCACTTCCACCACCCGCACGCTGCTGGCAGAGAGAGAACGGGCGAGATCCCGGGAAAGATTGGTGATCTTGCTCGCCTTCATGCCCGGCGCCAGGTCCAGCTCGAAGCGGGTAATGACGGGACCGGGATAGACGCCCACCACCTTGGCCTGCACGTTGTAATCGGCGAGCTTCGCCTCCACCAGCCGGCCCATGCGCTCCAGCTCGTCCTTGCTCATCATCTGGGTCTTGGTGGGCGGCCTGTCCAGCAGATCGATGCTCGGCAAAGGGGCCAGACCGGGCTGGGGACGGCGCTTGGCTTTCACCGGCGCCGCGGCAACGGGAGCATCGGGTTCGTCATCCCCCTCCGCCCAGGGCAAGTCGAGGTCATCTTCCTCCTGGCGCACGGCAGGACGCGGACGGCCATTGGCCACGCGCTTGCCCTTGGCGGCAGGCGCCGGAGCCTCGTCCTCTTCGTCGTCAAACTGCGGATCGAACTGGAAGGTGTCTTCGTCAAGCTCCGGCAGCCATTCGTCAGCTTTTGTCTTTTGAGCGCGATTCTTCGCCTTGGGGTTGCGTGTCCAGCTGCCGTGGGGGTCTTCGTCATCCTCTTCCTGCTGGAAGCTGCCCACGCCCCCTTCCAGCAGGGGATCCGGCCCCTCATAGCGGGGCTGGCGCCAGCCACCGGTGAGCCAGCGGCCCAGAGTGGTGGGGAAATGGTAGATGGCGCTGACAGAGCCGGTGCAGGCAGCACCGATGCGCTCGACAATGGTGAGCCAGGACCAGCCGGTAAAGAGGGTGATGCCGGTCGCCACGAAGCAGAGCAGCATCAGGTTGGCCCCCACGCCGCCAAACAGCGGCACCACGGCGGAGGCGATCACATCCCCCACCAGGCCGCCGGCGGAAAAGTTCTGCAAGTCGTTGAAGTTCATGCTGGCGATGGCGGACATGCCAAGCACCGTCAGCACGAAGCCGATGATCCGTACCGACAGGGTGAGGTAATCCACTTCCAGCAGCTTGCTCGGGCGCCAGAACAGGCTCCAGCCAAGCAGCACTACCAGGGGGGGCACCAGATAGGAGAAGGCCCCGAAGGTAAACATGGTGATGTCGGCGAGCCAGGCACCGGCGCTGCCCGCGAGGTTTTTCACCTCCCCTTGCCAGGAGGTTTGCGACCAGCCGGGATCGGCGGGATGGTAGGTCAGCAGGGCAAGCAAAAGATAGGCCGCCATCAGGGTGATGGCGATCAAGACGGCCTCGAAGATCCGTTGTGTACCTGATAAAGGAGTAAACAGCTTTTTATCGGCCAAACTCCGGCTCCTTTGTGAAAACATGAATGCGGGGATAGGGGGCCTAGTATCCCTGAAAAGCCCACCGATTGTCAGCCAGTGCCTGAGGGCGGGCCTGAAACTCTCTATAAGAAGAAACGAGCGGACCGGCCGCTCGTTTCTGACTATCGTGACTCGTCATGGAACTTGCAAGTCACAGCACAACCCCGCTTATCGGGTGCTGATCACCAGACGACTGCTCTGTTTGACCTCTTCCATCACCACGTAGGTGCGGGTGTCGTTGACGCCCGGCAGACGCAGCAGGGTTTCACCCAGCAGGCGGCGGTAAGCGGACATGTCGCTGACGCGGGTCTTGAGCAGATAGTCGAAATCACCGGACACCAGATGGCACTCCTGGATCTCTTCGAGCACCTGAACAGCCTTGTTGAACTGCTCGAACACATCGGGGGCGCCACGATTGAGGGTAATTTCCACGAACACCAGCAGAGACGCGTCCAGATAATGAGGGTTCAGAATGGCGGCATATCCTTCGATATACCCTTGTCGCTCCAGGCGACGAACCCGTTCCAGACACGGTGTGGGACTCAGGCCAACTCGTTTGGACAACTCAACGTTCGAAATCCTGCCATCCTTTTGCAGTTCATTCAGAATGTTGCGGTCAATCCTGTCCAAATCCTTTAGCCGACTCTTAGCTTCCATCATTTAATTCCATCCTTTGGCTATTTTTTGGTAAGAATCACCAGTCATTTTATAATAATGGTCACAAATCCTGTCAATACCTGAATATACTAGGCGCAAATGTCGCTTAACATCTAGGCAACATAAACCACCAATCGATAGACGAGGGATAGCATGATTATCGGTGTACCTAAGGAAATAAAAAACCATGAATATCGCGTAGGCATGGTTCCGGCCAGTGTACGTGAACTGACAGCACGAAACCATACTGTTTTCGTCCAAAGCGGCGCAGGAAATGGCATTGGGTTCAGTGACGCAGATTATCTGGCTGCCGGAGCCGAGATCCTGGCCTCCGCTGCCGAAGTTTTCGCCAAGGCGGAGATGATCGTCAAGGTCAAGGAACCCCAGGCAGTGGAACGGGCCATGCTGCGTCCCGGCCAGACCCTCTTTACCTATCTGCATCTGGCGCCGGACCTGGCCCAGACCCAGGATCTCATCGACAGTGGTGCCGTCTGCATCGCCTATGAAACCGTCACGGACGGTCGTGGCGGTCTGCCCCTGCTGGCCCCCATGTCGGAAGTGGCCGGACGCATGTCTATTCAGGCCGGTGCCCAGGCACTGGAGAAATCCCGTGGCGGCAGCGGCGTGCTGCTCGGCGGTGTGCCCGGTGTGGAACCGGCCAAGGTGGTGATCATCGGTGGTGGTGTGGTGGGCTCCAACGCAGCCCGCATGGCCGTCGGCCTGCGTGCCGACGTCACCATCCTCGACAACAACGTCGATACCCTGCGCCGTCTCGACAGCGAGTTCCAAGGGGCTGCCAAGGTGGTCTACTCCAACCGCGAGACCCTGGAGCGCCATCTGCTGGCGGCGGACCTGGTCATCGGCGGCGTGCTGGTGCCTGGCGCCACTGCGCCAAAACTTGTCAGCCGTGACCACATTGCTCGCATGAAACCCGGTGCAGCCATCGTGGACGTGGCCATCGACCAGGGCGGCTGTGTCGAGACCTCCCATGCCACCACCCATGAAGATCCCACCTTCATCGTCGACGAGGTGGTGCACTACTGCGTGGCCAACATGCCGGGTGCCGTGGCGCGGACCTCCACCGTGGCCCTGAACAACGCCACCCTCCCCTTCATCATCAAGCTGGCCGAACAGGGCTATCGCAACGCACTGCTCGCCGATCCCCACCTGTTGCACGGCCTGAACGTGATGGCGGGCAAAATCACCTGCAAGGAGGTTGCCGTGGCCCACAACCTGGCTTACACGGATCCCCTGACCCTGCTGAACTGATCGCGTCCCTGCAAAGGGAGGTAGATGAGTGAAAATCCGCCCGCGATGGGCGGTTTTTTTATGCCTGCCATCCCCGGCTCACCCCTCTTGTTGGCGATTGCCCCAATCGATGCGCTGGCCTTTGACCACGGATCACGAATTACCTACAATCGCGCAAACTCATCACGTCTCGGAAATCACATCATGAGCCAAGTCACTCACAGCAAACTGCTGATCCTGGGATCCGGCCCGGCAGGTTACACTGCGGCCGTCTATGCCGCTCGCGCCAACCTCAATCCCCTGCTCATCACCGGCATGCAGCAAGGTGGTCAGCTGACCACCACCACCGAAGTGGAAAACTGGCCAGGGGACGCGGAAGGGTTGACCGGCCCGGCCCTGATGGAGCGCATGAAAGAGCATGCAGAGAAGTTCGATACCCGCATCCTCTTTGATCACATCAATGAAGTGACGCTGACCGAACGTCCCTTCCGCCTCAAGGGCGACAACGGTGAATACACCTGCGATGCGCTGATCCTCGCCACCGGCGCCTCCGCCAAATACCTGGGTCTGCCCTCCGAAGAGGCTTTCAAGGGCCGCGGCGTCTCCGCCTGCGCCACCTGTGACGGCTTCTTCTACCGCAATCAGGAAGTGGCCGTGGTCGGCGGCGGCAACACCGCCGTGGAAGAGGCACTCTATCTGGCCAACATCGCCAAAAAAGTGCACCTCATCCATCGCCGCGACGAGTTCCGCGCCGAGAAGATCCTGATCAAGCGCCTCAACGACAAGGTCGAGAGCGGCAATATCGTCCTACACACCCATCAGACCCTCGACGAAGTACTGGGTGACGACATGGGCGTCACCGGCGTGCGCCTGCGCAGCACCCGGGATGACACCACCTCCGAGCTGCCGCTGATGGGGGTCTTCATCGCCATCGGTCACCAGCCCAACACCCAGATCTTCGAAGGGCAGCTGGCGATGGAAAACGGCTATCTGAAAGTGCGTGGCGGACTGGAAGGGTTCGCAACCCAGACCAGCATCCCGGGCGTGTTCGCCGCCGGCGACGTGGCCGACCACGTCTACCGCCAGGCGATCACCTCCGCAGGGACCGGCTGCATGGCCGCCCTCGATGCTGAGCGATATCTGGACGCACAATAATCGGAAGGATATAAAGGGCATGCCAGTTGGCATGCCCTTTTTTATTGCAAGGAGCAGGATGAAACGAAAAATAATGATAGTGGAAGACAGCCTGACGGTACGCCGCATGCTGACCCAGGCCATTGCGCAACAGACCGGGCTGGAAATCGACGCCTTCGATACCCTTGAAGGGGCTCGCGATTGCCATGGGGAAGATTATGTGGTCGCCTTGGTGGATCTTACCCTGCCGGACGCCCCCGGTGGAGAGGCTGTCAATGTGCTGAGGGAGCGTGGGCTGCCGGTGGTGATCCTGACGGCCGACATCAGCGAAGAGAAGCGGGAAGCCTGGCTGGAGGCCGGGGTGCTGGACTACGTGATGAAGGATTCACGTCACTCCCTGCAATATGCCGTCGGTCTGGTGCACCGCCTCTACCTCAACCAGGCCATCGAAGTCTTGGTGGTCGACGATTCACGCACCTCCCGTCACCGCACCGCGGCCCAGTTGCGCAAGCAGTTGTTGCAGGTGCACGAGGCCAATTCAGCCCGCGATGCGCTGGCGCAGCTCGAGCAGCACCCCGCCATTCGCCTGATGCTGGTGGACTACTACATGCCGGAGATCGACGGCATCAGCCTGGTGCGAATGCTGCGCGAGCGCTACAGCAAGCAGCAGCTCGCCATCATCGGCATCTCGGTGTCGGACAAACACGGCCTCTCGGCACGCTACCTCAAGCAAGGGGCGAATGATTTTCTCAATCAGCCCTTTGAACCCGAGGAGCTGCAGTGCCGGGTCAGCCACAACCTGGAGGCCCTTGAGCAGTTCAACAACATCCAGGAATCGGCCAACCGAGACTACCTGACCGGGCTTTACAACAGACGTTACTGGTTCAACGAGGGTCAAAAGTGGTTCGAGGAGCATCAGCGCCATCAGGCGCAGCTCTCCCTGTGCGTGCTCGACGTGGATCACTTCAAGCAGGTCAATGATCACTGGGGGCACGCCATCGGCGATCAGCTGCTCTGTCATCTGGCCAGGCTGCTCACCCAGTTCTTCCCGGATGCCATGATAGCCCGATTCGGTGGCGAAGAATTTGCCCTGATGGTGCCACACTGCCCCGTTCCCGTGCTGCTCAAGCGACTGGAAGGGCTTCGTCTGCAAATGCGTCAGCAACCGCTGTCGCGGGAGATATCGCTCTTTGTACGCGCCAGTTTCGGCGTCATCAATGTCGGGCGGCTCTCCATGGACGAGGCGCTGAGCGAGGCAGATCGCCAGTTGTATCAGGCAAAGAATACCGGGCGAGACAAGATAGTCTGTCAGGACGTCTGAGCAAGCATCAGCAGAGACACTCCGTGTAGTACCGCCCGGCGCCCCTTGTGTGGTGGCCGCCGGGTCAATCCCTTCTTCACCGTTCAATAGGTCTTGTCGACTCGCACCCCATCGTTGAAATAGAGGATGCGCACCTTGTCGCCCTGCGCAAAGACCATGGCCGGATCGTAATCCTGGATCACGTTGATGAGCCCGTTCTGCTCGTTGCGGATCAGCAGCTCCACCAGCTTGTTCTCCACCACGCTGCCCCCTGACTGAAACTGCTGCACTGCCGCCGCTCCCGCCAGCGCCCCGACCGCAGTAGCAATCTCCCGCCCGTGCCCACCGCCAAACTGGTTCCCGAGCAGCCCGCCAAGCACGGCCCCTCCCAGCGTTTTCCAGCCGGAATGCTCTGATTCCACCATCTGGCGCTGGGTGATGTTGCGCACCGCATCCACCTGGCCGAAGACCACCTGCTCCACCGGACGCGCCGTGTTGCGTTCATACACCGCACTCCAGGCCGGCGCCGTGACAAAGCCAAGCAAGCTGGATACTATCAGGATAATGGCCTTCATCTATGAACCTCTGCCTTATGTCTCGCTATCTTACCGAACTGGATGATGAGCTGTGCTGGTTTCCCTCCCCCAGCCATGCGCTGGAAGAGCCCAACGGGCTGCTCGCGATTGGGGGAGATCTCTCCCCCGCTCGATTGCTGGCAGCTTACCACAGCGGGATCTTTCCGTGGAATGAACCCCATCAGCCACTGCTGTGGTGGTCACCGGACCCCAGGGGAGTCATCGTGCCCGAGGAACTCCACATCGGCCGCAGCCTGCAGAAGTGTTTGCGCCGCACCCCCTTCGAGATTTACATCAATCGCGCCTTTGATGACGTCATTGCAGCCTGCGCCGCGCCTCGTCGCACCGCCAGCGGCACCTGGATAAGTGCCCCCATGATCGACGCCTATCGGCGCCTTCATCGCCTCGGTCATGCCCACTCCATCGAGATCTGGCAGGATGATCAGTTGCAGGCAGGCCTCTATGGCCTCTCCCTGGGCCGACTCTTTTGTGGTGAATCCATGTTCAGCCGCATCGACAATGGCGCCAAACTGGCCATGGTGGCCCTCTGTCGCCACTTTGCAGGGCACGGCGGTGCCCTCATCGACTGCCAGATGCAAAACGACTTTCTGGTCACGCTGGGCGTCCAGGAGTGGCCAAGGCAGCGCTTTCTGACCACCCTGGCCACCCTGACCCGGCAACCGTTGCAAGAGGGATGCTGGCAACCGAGGAGAATCAGCCTATGAGTGAAGAAGTGATCCTCAAGGTCGGGCTGACCCCCAGGCACCCGTGCAGCTACCTCGGTCACGAGCAGGAGCAGTTGCTGGTCCTGATGGACCATGAATTGCTCAACGCCGCCGGGTACGAACGGCTGCTGACGGCAGGATTCCGGCGCAGTGGCAACGACATCTATCGTCCTCACTGCCCCGCCTGCAGCGCCTGCCAATCCTTGCGCATACACAGTGAACGCTTCACCCCGAGCCGTGGGCAGAAACGCATCCGCCAGTTGAACCGAGATCTCGAACTCGTACTGAGCTATGACGACAAGCCCGAGTATTACCAGCTCTATGAACGCTATATCCGTGAGCGTCATCGGGATGGCAGCATGTATCCTCCGAGCCGGACCCAATACAAGGGATTCCTGCACTGCGACTGGATGCCCCCCCTCTATCTGGAGATGCGCAAGGAGGGACGCCTCATCGGCGTGGCCACCACGGATCTGCTTCCCCACTCTCTGAGCGCCATGTACACCTTCTTCGACCCCGACTATGCCGACCGGTCGCTCGGCACCTTCGCCATCCTGAGCCAGTTGGAACTGGCCAGACGTACCGGTCGTCAGTGGCTCTATCTGGGGTATCTGGTGGAGGAGTGTCGCAAGATGAATTACAAGCGCCAATACCTGCCCCATGAGCTGCTGGTACAGGGCGAATGGAAAAAAATCGACACCAAGCCCGAGTAAACTTTACACATAGCCTTAAATCCGGCATGATCCAGCGGTTTTTTGTTGTGGCTTATCAAGAGGATTCAATGGCTAAAGAAGACAGTATTGAGATGCAGGGTACCATTCTCGAAACCTTGCCCAATACCATGTTCCGTGTGGAACTGGAAAATGGTCACGTGGTTATCGCTCATATTTCCGGCAAGATGCGCAAAAACTACATCCGTATCCTGACTGGGGACAAAGTAACGGTGGCTCTGACTCCGTACGATCTCTCCAAGGGACGTATTGTTTTCCGCTCTCGCTAAGCCAGGAATTCAGCAAAAAACCCCAGCCTCTCGGTTGGGGTTTTTTGTCATTTCCGGCCTTGCTCACAGTCAGTGAGAGACAGCTTCAACGTTGACCTGAAAATCAAAGCTGAGGCTGTTGTTCACCAGCTCGACCTTCACAATGCCGCCATCGACCAGGGAACCAAACAGGATCTCGTTGGCCAGGGGCTTCTTGAGGTGCTCCTGAATGACCCGGCCCATGGGTCTTGCTCCCATTGCCCTGTCATACCCTTTCTCTGCCAACCAGTGGCGCGCCTCTTCAGACACCTCCAGTGAAACGCCCTTGGCATCCAGCTGAACCTGCAGCTCGACGATGAACTTGTCGACCACCTGATGGATCACTCCCATGTCGAGATGGTTGAACCAGATGGTGTGATCGAGCCGGTTGCGGAACTCCGGACTGAACGTCTTGTTGATCACCGCCATGGCATCGTGGCTCATGTCCTGCTGCTGGAAGCCGATGGACTTGCGCTGGGTTTCCTGAACCCCTGCGTTGGTGGTCATCACCAGGATCACATTGCGAAAATCTGCCTTGCGCCCGTTGTTGTCCGTCAGGGTACCGTTGTCCATCACCTGCAGCAGCAGGTTGAAGACATCCGGGTGCGCCTTCTCGATCTCGTCAAGCAGCACGACGGAGTGCGGATGCTTGAGGACGGAGTCGGTCAACAGCCCTCCCTGCTCGAATCCCACGTAACCGGGAGGAGCCCCGATCAACCGGGACACGGTATGGCGTTCCATGTATTCCGACATGTCAAATCGCAATACCTCGACCCCGAGCGCCTTGCCCAGTTGCTGGGTCACTTCGGTCTTGCCCACCCCGGTCGGGCCGGCAAACAGGAAGCAGCCCACAGGCCGGCGTTCGTTGCCAAGCCCTGAACGTGACAACCGAATGGCATCGGTCAGCACCTCGATGGCCTTGTCCTGCCCGAACACCACCATCTTGAGATTGCGCTCCAGATTCTTCAGCACCTCCTTGTCGGAGGAGGAGACAGATTTCTCGGGAATACGGGCAATCTTGGCAACAATGGCCTCGATTTCCGGCACATTGATCACCTTCTTGCGCTTGCTGACGGGCAAGAGGCGTTGCCCTGCACCCGCTTCGTCGATGACGTCGATGGCCTTGTCAGGCAGATGGCGATCATTGATGTACTTGGCGGAGAGCTCCACCGCCGCCCGGATCGCCTTGACGGTGTAACGCACGCCATGGTGAGACTCATAACGGCTCTTGAGTCCCATCAGAATGCGAGTGGTGTCGTCTACTGTGGGTTCGACGATGTCGATCTTCTGGAAGCGACGAGCCAGAGCCCTGTCCTTCTCGAAGATCTGGGCATATTCCTGGTAGGTGGTGGAGCCCACGCAGCGCAGCAGACCATTGGAGAGCAGCGGCTTGATGAGGTTGGCCGCATCCAGCTGGCCACCGGAAGCCGCACCAGCGCCAATGATGGTGTGGATCTCGTCGATGAAGAGGATGGCCCCCTCCTGACGTTCGATCTGCTTGAGCAGCACCTTGAGGCGCTTCTCGAAGTCACCTCGATACTTGGTGCCCGCCAGCAGGGAACCCATGTCCAGGGAGTAGATGGTGCTACCCGCAATCACCTCGGGCACATCCCCCTTGACGATACGGTAGGCAAGCCCTTCGGCGATGGCGGTCTTGCCCACCCCGGCTTCCCCGACCAGCAAGGGGTTGTTCTTGCGACGGCGGCACAATACCTGAATGGTGCGATTGAGCTCCTGATCACGGCCGATGAGCGGGTCGATACGCCCCTCCAGCACCAGCTGGTTGAGGTTGGTGGCAAAGCTTTCTATCTGGGCAGAGGATACCTCGTCATCAGATTCAGCATTGTTGCCACCACTCTCGGGCTTGTTGTCCTTGCGCACCCCGTGGGACAGGAAGTTCACCACATCCAGGCGGCTTATTTCGGCTTTTTTCAGGAAGTAGGCGGCCTGGGACTCTTGTTCGCTGAAGATGGCGACCAGGACATTGGCACCGCTCACCTCGGTATTACCCGACGACTGGACATGGAAGACGGCACGTTGCAGCACGCGCTGGAAGCCCAGCGTCGGCTGGGTTTCCCTGTCTTCGTCGTCACGGGGGATGAGCGGGGTCGTTTGATTGATGAAGGCGCGGATCTCTTTGCGCATCTGTTCCACATCCGCACCACATGAACTCAGCGCCTCATGGGCTGAGCTGTTATCCAGCAGGGCCAACAACAGGTGCTCGACGGTCATGAATTCGTGGCGCTCGTCACGGGCCAGCTTGAAAGCCTCGTTCAGCGTCTTTTCTAGATCTTTGTTCAACATAGGCACCTCCCCTCAGTACAGCAACAATGCGGTGTCGTTATCGCCATCAAGTCATCAGATTCAAGCCTTTTCCATGGTACATAGCAGTGGATGTTCGTTGTTACGTGAATAGGTGTTGACCTGGACCACTTTGGTCTCGGCAATCTCGGCGGTAAATGTGCCGCAGACTCCCTTACCACTATAATGCACGCTCAGCATCACCTGAGTGGCCTTCTCCAGATCCATACCAAAGAACCTTTGCAGCACCTCCACCACGAACTCCATCGGTGTGTAGTCGTCGTTGTTCAGGACGACCTTGTACATGGGTGGCGGTTGCAGCTTCGTTTTCTCTGCCTCTGCAATCTCTTCATTAGCAAAGAGTTCTTTCTGCTTGCTCATAGTTGCGCTTTGGTACCTCTAGATTACTACCGTGTCGCTCAAGATTGTCAATAGACTTGTTAACCAGATCACATCGGTTGTTAACAACTTCTTGACTCGCTTAAAAGTTGGACTAGATTGGTTACTTGCTAATCGGCGCCCGTCTGCTACGGGGTCATGCCCTAGTTATATAAGGCTGGCGCAGGTTACTCAACGACTTCAGGGTAATCAATAAAAGGATGTAGATGTATGGCAACCGGAACAGTCAAGTGGTTCAACAACGCAAAAGGATTTGGGTTTATCTGTCCGGAAGGCGGTGGTGAAGACATCTTCGCTCACTACTCCACGATTCAAATGGAAGGTTACAAGACCTTGAAAGCAGGTCAGGCAGTCAACTTTGAACTGCAGCAGGGGCCGAAAGGAAATCATGCCTCTGTCATCGTGCCAAACGAAGCACAGAACATCTAAGAGTCAAACTGGATAAATTAAAAAGCGGCATCCCAAGGGATGCCGCTTTTTTATGGACAGGCACGAAGAGGGGAACAAGAAAGGCCAGGCCTTCCTTGTTCCCTGCTGCAGCTACCTCAGCGGGCCAGCAGGATGTTCAGCATGCGACGCAGCGGCTCGGCGGCGCCCCACAGCAGTTGGTCACCCACGGTGAAGGCGGCCAGGTACTCCGGGCCCATGTTGAGCTTGCGCAGACGACCCACCGGGATGCTGAGGGTGCCAGTAACGGCAGCCGGGGTCAGCTCGCGGGCGGTGATGTCGCGATCGTTGGGGATCACCTTGACCCAGTCGTTGTGGGCGGCCAGCAGGGCTTCGATCTCGGCCAAGGGCACATCTTTTTTCAGCTTGATGGTGAAGGCCTGGCTGTGGCAGCGCAGAGCGCCGATCCGCACGCACAGACCATCCACCGGGATGGCTGCACCGTCGATGCCGAGGATCTTGTTGGTCTCAGCCTGACCCTTCCACTCTTCGCGGCTCTGGCCGTTGTCGAGCTTGGTGTCGATCCAGGGAATGAGGCCACCGGCCAGCGGCACACCGAAATTGTCCACCGGCAGGGTGCCGGAGCGGGTCTTCTCGGTGATCTTGCGCTCGATGTCGAGGATGGCGGAGGCGGGATCCGCCAGCTCCACCGCCACTTCATCCCGCAGCATGCCCATCTGGGTGACCAGCTCGCGCATATGGCGGGCACCACCACCGGAGGCCGCCTGATAGGTGGCCACGCTCACCCACTCCACCAGATCGGCCTTGAACAGGCCACCCAGGGCCAGCAGCATCAGGCTGACGGTGCAGTTGCCGCCAACGAAAGTCTTGATGCCGTTGTTCAGGGCATCTTCAATGACGTCGCCGTTGACCGGATCCAGGATGATAACGGCGTCCTTCTCCATGCGCAGGGAGGAGGCGGCATCAATCCAGTAGCCCTGCCAGCCGGCGGCTTTCAGGCGCGGATAGACATCCTTGGTGTAGTCGCCGCCCTGGGCGGTGATGATGACGTCCTGCGCGGCCAGCGCCTCGAGATCGAAGGCGTCCTGCAGGGTGCCGGCATCGACGCCAAAATTGGGGGCGGCCTCACCGGCCTGGGAGGTGGTGAAGAAGGTGGGTTGAATGCGGGCAAAATCCTTCTCTTCCTGCATCCGGCTCATCAACACCGAACCCACCATGCCACGCCAACCGACCAAACCTACTTTTTTCATAATGTCCTACCCTGGATAGCTGCTTATAGAAATCGTGTGTGGTACCCGTGACCCCCTGCCTTGGCGCCAGCCGTTTACAAGGGATTCACAATATATGAGTTGCAAAAAATGCGTCTGTCCACATTACGGATTGTGACGGCGGGCGCAAGTCGAATTGCGCAATATTCTGTGCCATTCGCTGCAATATCCGTCGGCCTGGCCGACCTGCGGGTAGCCGGTTGGCATCCTGCCTCCAGTTGGGGCATCATTGAGACCGACCGGCAGCCCCGCTGCCCCTCGGGGACGGCCCCGAGGCCTCCTGATACGCAGGGACGACCCTGCTTCCTGCGGAATCTGCCTTATGTCCTGGTTGCTCCTGCTGTTGGCCGGCCTGTTCGAGGTCGCCTGGGCCATCGGCCTCAAATACACCGACGGTTTCAGCCGTCCCCTCCCCACCCTGCTGACCCTGATCGCCATGGGGGTGAGCGTGCTGCTGCTCGCCATGGCGGTCAAACAGTTGCCCCTTGGTACCGCCTATGCGGTCTGGACCGGCATCGGCGCGGTCGGCACCGTGCTGATGGGGATCTGGCTGTTCAACGAACCGGCCACCCTGGCCCGGGTGCTCTGCCTGCTGCTCATCATCGTCGGCATTCTGGGGTTGAAGTTCATCGGTTAGGCACGCTGAAAGGGCCGGGTACACCGGCCCCGACGTGGCAAGCTCCAGGGGGCGATGTCAGCCCGGCATGTTGCCGTGTTTCTCTTCCGCTGGTGTGTTGGCAGGCGGTGGGGAAAGGCGGGTGACACAGACGTGACGTGGCGCGTGATGGCGAGCAGGATCCGCCCCATGACCGCCCGGGCGAGCATGGGGTGCCTCCTTTTATCTTTTCGTCTGCTCCTTCAATCACTCCACCAGCGTCTGCTCGATGCGGGCCCCAGGCATCATCTGCGTGAGACCGGCAATCAGCCTGTCACCGGCCTCCCACAAGGCCGTGCGCGGCATCGGCGGCAGACACTCCAGAATGAACCACATCCGGGGGGAAGAGAGGCTCAGGCGAGTGCGGATCCCCTGGCGCCAGTTCCAGCGGCGACAGGTGACGCCGAGATCGTCCCGCCACACCACCTCTCCGGGAGCCGGTGCCTCCTGGGTTGGCAGCCCTTCTTTGAGGGTGTCAAAGCATTCGCTGCCATCGGCAATCACCAGGCGCGGCGCTCCCACATAGGCCGCCAGATCCTCCCCGCCCACGGGAATGGCATACTCGATGCTGATGGCGTTGTAGAGATCCACCACGGGATCGATGGCGGGCAAGACGCCATCGCGCAGCACCCGCTTGCGCAGTGCCTGGGCCGAGCAGGGCGTGCGGGCAGGCTTGGCGCCAAACCCCTTGAACACCTGATCCCAGGCGGCCAGATGTTCAAGGGCCCAGGGGGCCTCGTCGGTGCCAAGGGCCGCACATGCCCGGGCCAGGGCCCGCTCCCCCACCAGAGTGTCAATCACGGGAGCGGCTTCCACCACGATGCTGAGGGCACAAAAGCCCGGCGCCAACCTGGCTATCTCGGGGTCGATACGGGGGATCATCGGGAACATTCAGCACTCCTGGTCAAGGCTCATCAAGACGGGGGGGGGGGAACGGGCGCAGGTGCTCCCTCTTTTCCTCCCCCCACCAATGGTTGACGCCATGATGAAGGGCACAGGGTCATAATAAAATTTACTTTATCTTAATTATGTTAAGTAAAACTGATGACCCAACCCTCTTTCCCATGAAAAATCGCCGCAGCGCACCGCCCGGCCCCACTACCACACCCCGCCCATCCAATGCAGACCTGGGCAAGCCCACACCATTGCCCTGGCCGCTTTCCCCGTCACTCATGCTATTATCTGCGTCCAAACATGAGCCCATAAAATCAGGACATTGTGATGACCGACCACACTTTTATTCCCGGCAAGGACGCAGCGCTGGAAGACTCCATCGAACGCTTCCAGACCAAGCTGCAAGCCCTGGGGTTTGATATCGAAGAGGCCTCCTGGCTCAACCCCGTGCCCAACGTCTGGTCCGTGCACATCCGGGACAAGGAGTGCGCCCTCTGCTTCACCAACGGCAAGGGTGCCAGCAAGAAGGCGGCGCTCGCCTCCGCCCTTGGCGAGTATTTCGAGCGTCTCTCCACCAACTACTTCTTCGCCGACTTCTACCTGGGCGAGCAGGTCGCCAATGGCGACTTCGTCCACTACCCGAACGAGAAGTGGTTCCCCATCGAGGGGGATCAGCTTCCCACTGGTCTGCTCGACTCCTTCACCCGCAAGTTCTACAACCCGGACGGGGAAGTGACCGCCGACATGCTGGTGGACCTGCAATCCGGCAATGAGGAGCGCGGCATCGTCGCCCTGCCCTTCGAGCGCCAGTCCGACCGCCAGACCGTCTACATCCCGATGAACATCGTCGGCAACCTGTATGTTTCCAACGGCATGAGTGCCGGCAACACCCGCACCGAGGCCCGCACCCAGGGGTTGTCGGAGGTGTTCGAGCGCCACGTGAAGAACAAGATCATCGCCGAGGCCATCAGCCTGCCCCAGATCCCGGGCGAGGTGATCGCCCGTTACCCGGGCATCAAGGCGTCCATCGATGCACTGGAGGCCGAAGGCTTCCCCATCTACAGCTTCGATGCCTCCCTCGGCGGCCGTTATCCGGTCATCTGCGTGGTGCTGCTCAACCCGAGCAACGGCACCTGCTTTGCCTCCTTCGGCGCCCACCCGCGCTTCGAGGTCGCCTTCGAGCGCACCGTCACCGAACTGCTGCAAGGGCGCAGCCTCAAGGATCTGGACGTCTTCGTGCCGCCGTCGTTCGACAACGAGCAGGTGGCGGATCACCACAACCTGGAGACCCACTTCATCGACTCCTCAGGCCTCATCAGCTGGGATCTGTTCAAGGAAGAGTCCGACTTCGAGTTTGCCGACTGGGACTTCCGTGGCACCTCGCAAGAGGAGTTCGACCACCTGATCGGCATCTTCCACGAGCTGGAGCAGCCGGTCTACATCGCCGACTACGAGCACCTGGGTGTCTACGCCTGCCGTATCCTGGTGCCCGGCATGTCCGACATCTATCCGGTGGAAGATCTGCTGCTGGCCAATAACACCATGGGGGCCCACCTGCGGGAGACCATCCTGGCGCTGCCGGCGCTCGAGTGGGACGCAGAGCAGTACATGGCCCTGTTCGACCAGCTGGATGAAGAGGGTCACGACGAGCGCACCCGGGTACGCGAGCTGCTCGGCATCGCCGCCGCCAAGGGCACTGCCCTGCACACCCTGCGCGTCGGTGAGCTCAAAGCCATGCTGGCGCTGGCCGCTGGTGACCTGGAGAGCGCCCTCGACCTCATCGACTGGACCATGGAGTTCAACCAGTCGGTGTTCCCGGCGGATCGCGCCGCTTACTACCGCGCCCTGCGCGCCTGCGTCGAGCTTTTCCTCGACGAGGAACGCGACCCCGAGCAGTACCGCCCGGTGTTCGCCCGCATGTTCGGGGAAGAGACCCTGGCACAGGCGTGGGCCAACGCCCGCGGCGAGGCGCGCTTCCACGGTCTGGAAGCCGCCGATCTCTCCCTCTCCCAGTTCCCGCTGCACCAGAAACTGCTGGCCGCTTACGAGAAATTGCAAAAAGCCAAACGAATCCATACCTGGAACTGATATGCTAGCGTGACGAAGGGGCCTTATGGCCCCTTCTGTTTTATGGTCTACGCTTTGGCTGGCCGTGCCACAAAGATGAAATAAAAGACAAAAAATACCTCTTAGGGGGTTGTTAATTTGGCACTCATGGTGCAGTGCGGCTGCACAGGTGCCTTGCCGGTACGTTTTTCAGGGTGTCCTTTATAAGTTCTTAAAAATCATAAAATTAATAACAGACTCATTTCTGTTTCACCTGAAACCTGGTGTAAAGAAACGCTTCCGGATGGCGAAAAATCCTGTAGTAAAATTACATTCACAATCTGTAATTCTTGATCGGAGTCAATTTTGGGGATCAGCCCCTTTGTTATGATTTCCACAGGCAAAATATGCAGGTACTGAGAATTGAAAGCAGAATCTCCCTTTGATTGTCTGAAGCCCGAAGCCATCGCCGCCCTGGCCGAAGACATTACCTATGCCAAGGCCACCAAGCCCGCATACAAGGTCATTCCCCTGGCCATCACCGCTGGCGCCTTCATCGCCATCGCCTTCGTCTTCTATATCACCGTCACCACGGGCTCAAGCGGCATGGCCTGGGGCATGTCCAAGCTGGTGGGCGGCATCTGCTTCTCCCTCGGTCTCATCCTCTGCGTCCTGCTCGGCGCCGAACTGTTCACCTCCACTACCCTCACTCTGGTAGTCAAGGCGGCGAATCGCATCAGCTGGGCCCAGCTGCTCAAGAACTGGGGACTAGTCTACTTCGGCAACCTCATCGGCGGTCTCATCATCGTCGGCCTCATCATCATGTCGGCGGAATACATGGCAGCGGATGGTCAGTGGGGTCTGAACGCCATGAAAGTGGCCCAGCACAAGATCCATCACACCTTCTTCGAGGCCGTGGCTCTTGGCATCCTCTGCAACCTCATGGTGTGTCTCGCCGTGTGGATGGCCTTCGGCGCCCGCAGCGCCACCGACAAGGTGATGGTGATGTTGCTCCCCGTCGCCATGTTCGTGGCCTCCGGTTTTGAGCACAGCATCGCAAACATGTTTATGATCCCGGTCGGTATCGCCATCCACAGCGTCGCGAGCCCGGAATTCTGGCAGGCCATCGGCCAGGATCCGGCAACCTTTGCCGACCTGACCGTGTCCAACTTCGTCCTGCACAACCTCATCCCTGTCACCATAGGTAATATCATTGGTGGTGGCGTCATGGTTGGGCTGACTTACTGGTTTATCTTCCGTCGCCATCATTAAGGATGGCGGCAGACACATAAATACCTTGAGAGGTAATGAAAATGGCAGAACTTAACGAACAGTTCCAAAAAGCATGGGAAGGCTTCGCAGCCGGTGAATGGCAGACCTCTGTCAACACCCGTGACTTCATCCAGAAGAACTACACCCCGTATGAAGGTGACGAGTCCTTCCTGGCTGGCGCGACCGAAGCCACCACCAAGCTGTGGGACAAGGTCATGGAAGGCATCAAGATCGAGAACCGCACTCACGCGCCGGTCGATTTTGATACCGACCTGCCCTCCACCATTACCGCTCACGATGCCGGCTATATCGACCAGAGCCTGGAGCAAATCGTTGGTCTGCAGACCGACAAACCGCTCAAGCGCGCCATCATCGCCAACGGCGGTATCAAGATGGTCAAGACCTCTTGCGAAGTGTACGGTCGCCAGCTTGACCCCATGGTCGAGAAGATCTTCACCGAGTACCGCAAGACTCACAACCAGGGCGTGTTCGACGTCTACACCAAAGACATCCTGAACTGCCGCAAGTCCGGCGTCATCACCGGTCTGCCGGATGCCTACGGCCGTGGCCGCATCATCGGTGACTACCGCCGTGTTGCCCTGTACGGTATCGACTTCCTGATGGCCGACAAACTGGCTCAGTTCAAGTCCCTGCAGGCTGACCTGGAAAACGGTGTCAACCTGGAAGCCACCATCCGTCTGCGCGAAGAGATCTCCGAGCAGCACCGTGCCCTGGCCCAGATGAAGGTGATGGCTGCCAAATATGGCTGCGACATCTCCGTACCGGCCAAGACCGCCAAAGAAGCCGTCCAGTGGACCTACTTCGCCTACCTCGCGGCGGTCAAGTCCCAGAACGGCGCGGCCATGTCCTTCGGTCGTACCTCCAGCTTCCTGGACATCTACATCGAGCGTGACCTGCAAAAAGGCCTGATCACCGAGCAAGAAGCCCAGGAGCTGATGGACCACATGGTCATGAAGCTGCGTATGGTTCGCTTCCTGCGTACCCCGGAATACGATTCACTGTTCTCCGGCGACCCGATGTGGGCCACCGAGACCCTGGCCGGTATGGGCGTTGATGGCCGTACCCTGGTCACCAAGAACAGCTTCCGTATGCTGAACACCCTGTACACCATGGGCCCGTCCCCTGAGCCGAACCTGACCATCCTGTGGTCCGAGAAGCTGCCGGTCGGTTTCAAGAAGTACTGTGCCAAGGTATCCATCGAGACCTCTTCCGTTCAGTACGAGAACGACGACCTGATGCGTCCGGACTTCAACAACGATGACTACGCCATCGCTTGCTGTGTGTCCCCGATGATCGTCGGCAAACAGATGCAGTTCTTCGGTGCCCGTGCCAACCTGGCCAAGACCATGCTGTATGCAATCAACGGCGGTATGGACGAGAAGCTCAAGATCCAGGTCGGTCCTAAGACCGAAATGGTCACCTCCGAGTACCTCGACTACAACGACGTGATGGACAGACTGGATCACTTCATGGACTGGCTGGCCAAGCAGTATGTCGCCGCCCTGAACATCATCCACTACATGCACGACAAGTACAGCTACGAAGCCTCCCTGATGGCGCTGCACGACCGTGACGTCTATCGCACCATGGCCTGTGGTATCGCCGGTCTGTCCGTCGCCGCTGACTCCCTGTCTGCCATCAAGTACGCCAAGGTCAAGCCGGTACGTGATGCCGATGGCGTCTCCATCGACTTCGAAATCGAAGGCGAGTACCCGCAGTTCGGCAACAACGACGCTCGCGTCGATGACATCGCCTGCGACCTGGTCGAGCGCTTCATGAAGAAGATTCAGAAGCTCAACACCTACCGCGGTGCCGTGGCGACCCAGTCCGTGCTGACCATCACCTCCAACGTGGTGTACGGCAAGAAGACCGGTAACACCCCGGATGGTCGTCGCGCCGGTGCGCCGTTCGGCCCGGGTGCCAACCCGATGCACGGTCGTGACCAGAAGGGTGCCGTTGCTTCCCTGACGTCCGTTGCCAAGCTGCCGTTCGCCTACGCCAAAGATGGTATCTCCTATACCTTCTCCATCGTGCCGAATGCGCTGGGCAAAGACATGGAAGCCCAGAAAGCCAACCTGGCCGGCCTGATGGATGGTTACTTCCACCACGAAGCCAACCTGGAAGGTGGTCAGCACCTGAACGTCAACGTGATGAACCGTGAAATGCTGCTGGACGCCATGGAAAACCCGGAGAAATATCCGCAGTTGACCATCCGCGTATCCGGTTATGCCGTTCGCTTCAACTCCTTGACCAAGGAGCAACAGCAAGACGTCATCACCCGTACCTTCACCGCTTCTCTGTAATAGCGTCTCGGTGAACAAAAACCGGCGCCAAGGCGCCGGTTTTTTTATGGCCGTTAGCCGGTGTGCAACCGGTTCCTACCTCACAGGCCCGCAGACTCACAGGCTCTGAGCCGCAGGCTCGGCCAGACGTTAGCCTCCTAACGCCCCTCTCTATGATGCCCCTCTCCACTCCCCTCCTGCGCTTGATGCACGGATGTGCCCACCGGCACTCAGGCACTCAGGTACTCAGGTACTCAGGTACTCAGGTACTCAGGTACTCAGGTACTCAGGTACTCAGGTACTCAGAACAGCAGAACAGCAGAACAGCAGAACAGCAGAACAGCAGAACAGCAGAACAGCAGAACAGCAGAACAGCAGAACAGCAGAACAGCAGAACAGAGAAACGTTATCGTCGCGGACGCTGTAAAACATCCCCCGCCCCCTTCCCTCTCCCCTTGGGAGAGGGCCAGGCTGAGGAGAACAACACTACATCGCCAGAAGACGCCAGAAAGCAACAAGGGCAGCGGAGTGTGGACTCTGCTGCCCTTGTGTCTAAAAGCGATTGAACGAATACAGACGGCGTTAGAGACGGCTTCTCATCCCCCTCACTACGCTCATCTCACAGCAGAACTTTACACTGCCTTTATCACAAAAACGCATCCCTTATATCCCAAAAACAACAGGGGCAGCGAAGTCTCACTCCCCTGCCCCTGTAGTAAGCAATAAACGGCGGATTAAGGCTTAGCTCGCCCAGGTAATGATATGGTCGGCCCAGTCACCAGCCTGCGCCTCGTGCACTACCTTGCCGCGCACCGACTGGCCAGCCTGGTGCATGGCGCTGCGACTGCCGGTGATAAGGGGATGCCAAGTCGGCAGGGTCTGCCCTTCCGCCAGCAGGCGGTAGGCACAGGTAGAGGGCAGCCAGTTGAACTCGGCAATCTTGTCGTGGGTGATCTGCAGGCAGTCCGGCTCTTTCTTAAAGCGGTTGCCGTAATCGGAGCACTGGCAAGTCTTGGTATTGAGCAGATTGCAGGCCACGTTGGTGAACACCAGCTCCTCGGTGTCCTCGTCAATGAGCTTGTTCAGGCAGCACTTGCCGCAGCCGTCGCACAGGGACTCCCACTCCGTCATGGTCATCTCTTGCAGACTCTTCACCTGCCAAAAGGGGGCGTTCTGCACGGGTTCACTCTGCTGCATAAAAGTTGGCTCACTCAATACACTGACAAGCGCGTGGTTATACGCTTTTTGGCCCAATTTTTCAAGTTGAGTGGGAAAGTGTCAAAGAAGCGAAAGGTCAGAAATTGCGAGTAAACGTAGGGCTTAGCTGCACGTAAGATAACAGTTTGTAATTTGGATCCTGAGCCTTACTCGAAAATAACTTGTAAGAGTTTGATATTATCTTTGCGAACGTCTGATTACGCTGCACTCATCGAATCTCATAGGTTGACCCAGTAGTTACGATAGGTGCCTCAATAACTGTTATTTCGTTGCATTTTAAAAATCTGCAACGTAAGGATAACTGCATGAAGAAAGATTACTCGATCGAGGTTGTCATACTTTGCCCTGTATGTGGGAACACTCAGTTTGAAACTGTTTCAGATCTATTTTTCGTTTGTTCTGATTGCAAAAGTGAGTTCGATAAAGACTCTCTAATCGAGCAGAACACCATCTCAACAGAAACGGCGATTGAGGAACTAAAACAGGAGTTTTTAGCTGATTTAAAAAAAGACTTTAAAAAGCTTTTTAAAGGAACTAAATAATGACTCTAACCGATATAATTGCTCTTCTGGCGTTGCTCCTATCTGCTTACTCTGCATACAAAACAATGGAGTTTAATCGGCGTCAGAATGAGTTTGCGAACACAGCTGATCATTTAAACAAGCTGCTATTACGTAGAGAACAAGATGACGCAGTAGACGCTATCAGCGCAGATCTCAATGCTCGTGTTGTTAAAATCGGCAAAGGACATCGCTTAAAAATCTACAACAAAGGAAAGTCACCAGCTAGAAATATAACGTTAGAATGCCCTGTTGTTAGAGAGTTTTCGATCATGGATGATGCGCTTCCTATTGATGTCATACAACCAGGCGGAAACTTTGATCTGATTGTTGCTACTGCAATGGGAGCTCCATCTGCGGTAACAATCAAGCTGGTTTGGGATGATGAAAGAGGCCGCAATAGAGAGGTTGAAACCACCATTTCACCTTATGGGTCTTAGCTCATAGATTCGAGTAACACTGCTTATTCTGACATTCACGAACACCGATTACTATTTAAGATAGTCAGCCATAAAAAAGCCGCCCATTGGGCGGCTTTTTCAATTAGAGATAACAGGCTGACTTACCAGCCGGTTACTTCACGCAGGGCCTTGCCGATATCGGCGAGCGACCGCACGGTTTTCACGCCGGCATCTTCCAGGGCGGCAAATTTCTCGGCCGCAGTGCCTTTGCCACCGGCGATGATGGCGCCCGCATGACCCATGCGCTTGCCAGCCGGGGCGGTGACGCCCGCGATGTAGGAGACTACCGGCTTGGTGACGTGGGCCTTGATGTAGGCCGCCGCGTCTTCCTCGGCGTTACCGCCGATCTCGCCGATCATCACGATGGCTTCGGTCTGCGGGTCGTTCTGGAACATCTCCAGAATGTCGATAAAGTTGGAGCCCGGGATGGGGTCGCCACCGATACCGACGCAGGTGGACTGGCCGAAGCCCTCGTCCGTGGTCTGCTTGACCGCTTCGTACGTCAGGGTGCCGGAGCGCGAGACGATGCCCACCTTGCCCGGCTTGTGGATGTGGCCGGGCATGATGCCAATCTTGCACTCACCAGGGGTGATGACGCCCGGGCAGTTGGGCCCGATCATCCGCACGCCGGTTTCCTGCAGCTTCACCTTGACGTCCAGCATGTCCAGGGTCGGGATGCCTTCGGTGATGGTGACGATGAGCTTGATGCCGGCATCGATGGCTTCCAGGATGGCGTCCTTGCAGAACGGGGCCGGTACATAGATGACGGAGGCGGTGGCGCCGGTAGCTTCCACGGCGTCACGGACGGTGTTGAACACAGGCAGGCCCAGGTGGGTGGTGCCGCCCTTGCCCGGGGAGACGCCACCAACCATCTGGGTACCGTAGGCAATGGCCTGTTCGGAGTGGAAGGTACCCTGACCGCCGGTAAAGCCCTGGCAGATCACCTTGGTGTCTTTGTTGATCAGAACGCTCATTATTTGGCCTCCGCTGCTTTTACCACTTGCTGAGCTGCGTCAGTCAGACTCGTTGCGGCGATGATATTGAGGCCGCTGTCGGCCAGTTTACGGGCACCCAGTTCGGCATTGTTGCCTTCCAGACGCACCACCACGGGCACTTTCACCCCCACTTCCTTCACGGCACCGATGATGCCTTCCGCGATCATGTCGCAGCGCACGATGCCACCGAAGATGTTGACCAGCACGGCTTGTACCTTGCTGTCGGAGAGGATGATCTTGAAGGCCTCGGTCACGCGCTCCTTGGTGGCGCCGCCGCCGACGTCCAGGAAGTTGGCCGGGGAACCGCCGTGCAGGTTGACGATGTCCATGGTACCCATGGCCAGGCCGGCGCCGTTGACCATGCAGCCGATGTTGCCATCGAGCGCCACATAGTTCAGCTCCCACTGGGCGGCGTGCGCTTCGCGGGGGTCATCCTGGGACGGATCGTGCATCTCGCGCAGCTTGGGCTGGCGATACAGGGCGTTGGCGTCGATGTTGATCTTGCCGTCCAGGCAGTGCAGGTTGCCCTTGTCGGTGATGACCAGGGGGTTGATCTCCAGCAGGGCGAAGTCGCAGTCCAGGAACATCTGGCCCAGGCCCATGAAGATCTTGGTGAACTGCTTGATCTGATCGCCGACCAGACCCAGCTTGAAGGCCAGCTCGCGGGCCTGATAAGGCTGCGGGCCTACCAGGGGATCGATGGCCGCCTTGTGAATGAGTTCCGGGGTTTCGTGGGCGACTTTCTCAATCTCCACGCCACCTTCGGTAGAGGCCATGAAGACCACGCGGCGAGAGCCACGGTCCACCACGGCGCCCAGGTACAGTTCCTTGGCGATGTCGGTGCAGGATTCAACCAGGATCTTGGTAACCGGCTGACCGTTGGCGTCAGTCTGATAGGTCACCAGGTTCTTGCCGAGCCAGTTCTGGGCAAAGGCGCGGATCTCGTCCTTGCTCTTGGCCAGCTTGACGCCGCCCGCCTTGCCACGGCCACCGGCGTGGACCTGACATTTGACGACCCAGGTGTTGCCGCCAATCTTGTCGGCCGCTTCGGCCGCTTCCTGCGGGGTGGCACAGGCATAACCTTCGGAGACCGGCAGGCCATACTCGGCAAACAGCTGTTTTGCCTGATATTCATGCAGATTCATAGATGCTCTATCCGTGTTGTAGGTATTTCCGTCCGGGGCTCGTGTTTCTCAATCCCCTGTGAATGGGGGCCTGGGCGGCCCCTCGTTATCTTTCAGTCACGCTTGCTCAGACATCCAGCAGCAGACGGGTCGGGTCTTCCAGCAGCTCCTTGATGGAGACCAGGAAGCCCACGGACTCGCGGCCGTCGATGATGCGGTGATCGTAGGAGAGCGCCAGGTACATCATCGGCAGGATCTCGACCTTGCCGTCGACGGCCATGGGGCGGTCCTGAATCTTGTGCATGCCCAGAATGGCGCTCTGGGGCGGGTTGATGATGGGGGTGGACATCAGGGAGCCGAACACGCCACCGTTGGTGATGGTGAAGTTGCCACCGGTCAGTTCATCCACGGTCAGCTTGCCGTCACGGCCCTTGCCCGCCAGATCCTTGATGGCCTTCTCGATGTCCGCCAGGCTCATGTTGTCGCAATCGCGCAGCACCGGGGTCACCAGACCACGGGGGGTGGAGACGGCAATGCTGACGTCGAAGTAGTTGTGGTAGACGATGTCGTCACCGTCCAGCGCCGCGTTCACTTCCGGGTAGCGCTTGAGGGATTCGACCACGGCCTTCACATAGAAGGACATGAAGCCGAGCTTGATGCCGTGCTTCTTCTCGAAGATCTCGCCGTACTGCTTGCGCAGCTTCATGATGGGCGCCATGTTGATCTCGTTGAAAGTGGTCAGCATGGCGGTGGTGTTCTTGGCCTCCAGCAGACGCTCGGCGATGCGCTTGCGCAGACGGGTCATGGGCACACGCTTCTCGGTGCGACCGGCCAGCGGGGCAACCGGTGCGGCAGCCACGGGAGCGGCAGCAGTCGGCGCAGCCACGGGAGCCTTGCCCAGATTCTTGATGAAGGCTTCCACGTCTTCCTTGGTGACACGACCCCCCTTGCCGGTGCCGGTCAGCTTGGCGACGTCGATGTCGTGCTCGGCCACCATGCGGCGCACGGAGGGGCTCAGGCCATCGGCAGCGTCATCGGCCACGGCTTCCACCGGCTTCTCGCTGGTCGCTTCACCGGCAACGGGGGCCGGCTTGAGCATGGCGATCAGCTGGCGGGAGAGCACGGTCGCCCCTTCGCTCTGCAGGATGTCGCCCAGTACGCCGGCTTCCGGCGCGGGCACTTCCAGCACGACTTTATCGGTTTCGATGTCAACCAGCACTTCGTCACGGGCAACCAGATCACCCGGTTTCTTGTGCCAGGTCGCGATGGTGGCATCCGCCACTGATTCCGGCAGGTCCGGTACCTTGATCTCGATAGTCATGTAATCAGTTCCTTGTTACTTCTTGGCCAGCAGGCTTGTTCCAGGTCAGAGAGGGTCCCGACACGGGCCCTCTCATCCACAACTCGTTCATTCCAGGGTAAGGGCGTCTTCCACCAGGGCTTTTTGCTGCTTGGCGTGGACGGACATGTAACCGACGGCCGGTGAGGCCGAGGCCGGGCGACCGGCATAACGCAGACGGGCATGGCTTGGCAGCACGCTGTCGTAGTGATGACGGGTGCTGTACCAGGCGCCCTGGTTCTGCGGCTCTTCCTGACACCAGACGAAGTCGGTGACATGGCTGTAATCGGCCAGGATGGCGCGCACTTCCTCTTCCGGGAAGGGGTAGAGCTGCTCGATCCGTACCAGGGCCACGTCCTGCTGCTCCGCCTTGCGACGGGCATCGAGCAGGTCGTAGTAGACCTTGCCGGAGCAGAACACCACGCGCTTGACGCCTTTGGGATCCAGCGCATCGATCTCGCCGATGGCGTTCTGGAAGGTGCCCTCTGCCAGCTCTTCGAGCTTGCTCACCGCCAGCGGGTGGCGCAGCAGGGATTTGGGCGTCATCACGATGAGCGGACGGCGCATGGGGCGCACTACCTGACGACGCAGCATGTGGAACACCTGCGCCGGGGTGGAGGGCACGCACACCTGCATGTTGTGCTGGGCGCACATCTGCAGGTAACGCTCCAGACGGGCGGAGGAGTGCTCCGGGCCCTGACCCTCGTAACCGTGGGGCAGCAGCATGGTCAGGCCGCACATCCGGCCCCACTTCTGCTCGCCGGAGGAGAGGAACTGATCCACCACCACCTGGGCGCAGTTGGCGAAGTCACCGAACTGGGCTTCCCAGATGGTGAGACCGGCCGGCTCCGCGCTGGCGTAGCCATACTCGAACGCCAATACCGCGTTCTCGGTCAGCACGGAGTCGTACACCTCGAACGGACCCTGCTCGTCATGCAGGTTGCACAGCGGGGTGTAGGTGCTGGCATCGGTCTGGCTGTGCAGCACGGCGTGGCGATGGAAGAAGGTGCCGCGCCCGGAGTCTTCCCCGGTGAAGCGAATGCGGGAGCCCTTGTCCACCAGGGTGGCGTAGGCCAGCGTCTCGGCAAAGCCCCAGTCCACCAGCTTCTCACCGGCGGCCATCAGGCGACGGTCTTCGTAGATCTTCTCGACCTGGCGTTGCAGCACATGGGTGGCCGGGTACTGGCTGATGCGCTCGCCCAGGGCCTTCAGATGATCCATGGGCACAGTGCTGTCATAGGCCATGGCCCAGTCGTGACCCAGATACGGGGTCCAGTCCACGGAGTGCAGCTCCATGGGGCGCCATTCCTTGCTCACCCGCTCGCCCCGATCCAGGGTATCGCGATAGTCGTTGACTAGCGTGGTGGCCAGCTCAGGCGCGATGGCTCCTTCGGCGATCAGCTGATCGGCGTAGATCTTGCGCGGAGTCGGGTGCTGCTTGATCTTCTGATACATCAGGGGCTGGGTCGCGCTCGGCTCGTCAGCCTCGTTGTGGCCGTGACGACGGTAGCAGACCAGCTCGATCACCACATCGCGCTTGAAGGTGTTGCGGTAATCCAGGGCGATCTGGGTCACCAGCACCACGGCTTCCGGGTCATCCCCGTTGACGTGCAGCACAGGGGCCTGCACCGCCTTGGCGATGTCGGTGCAATATTCGGTGGAGCGCAGGTCACGGATATAGGAGGTGGTGAAGCCTACCTGGTTGTTGATGACTATGCGCACCGTGCCGCCCACGCCATAGGCTCGGGTCTGGGACATGTTGAAGGTCTCGGCAACGACCCCCTGCCCCGCGATGGCGGAGTCACCGTGGATGGTGATGGGCAGGACGCTGGAGCCGTCCTTGTCACCGCGACGATCCATACGGGCACGCACGGAGCCGATGACCACGGGGTTGACGATCTCGAGGTGCGACGGGTTGAAGGCGAGCGCCAGGTGGACGTTGCCGCCCGGGGTGGCGAAGTCGGAGGAGAAGCCCATGTGGTACTTCACGTCCCCTGTGCCCCAGGATTCGCCGTGCTTGCCGGCGAACTCGTCGAACAGGTCCTGGGCGCGCTTGCCCAGCACGTTGATGAGCACGTTGAGGCGACCGCGGTGGGCCATGCCGATGACGGCTTCCTTGCAACCCTGCTCACCGGCGCGGCGGATCAGCTCTTTGAGCATGGGCACCATGGCATCGCCCCCTTCCAGGGAGAAACGCTTGGCCCCCGGGAACTTGGCACCCAGGTATTTTTCCAGCCCTTCGGCGGCGGTCAGGCTCTCGAGGAAGCGGGTCTTCTCTTCGAGGGTATAGTTGCCCTTCCCTTCGATGGATTCCAGCCTGTCTTGCAGCCAGCGCTTCTCCTCGGTGGAGGTAAGGTGCATGTAGTCGGCGCCGATGCTGCCGCAATAGGTTTTCTTCAGCGAGGCATACA
The DNA here is from genome assembly GCF_040908115.1 of Aeromonas sp. R7-1. Classification (NCBI taxonomy): domain Bacteria; kingdom Pseudomonadati; phylum Pseudomonadota; class Gammaproteobacteria; order Aeromonadales; family Aeromonadaceae; genus Aeromonas; species Aeromonas sp. R7-1. Next base: position 89,149 of record NZ_JBFODD010000019.1, read on the forward strand.
GATCGGAGAGCACCATGGTCTCGCGACCGATGGCGTAGGAGCCCACATTGAAGGTGGCCTCCATGTCTGCACCTTGCAGGTTGTGGAAGGCCGGATCCAGCTCGGCGACCGGCTCGCGCTGCCACAGACCCAGGGGGTCCAGGTTGGCGTTCTGGTGACCGCGGAAGCGGAAGGCGTTGATCAGTTGCAGTACGCGAACCTGTTTGGCATCCACCTGGGGATCGGAGACGGGAGCGCTGTAACGGGAGGAGTCCTTGGCCAGGCGGCGGAAATAGTCGCGAACCTGGGAGTGGGGTTGTTCTACTGCATGTCCGTTGACCTGGGGCAGCGACTGGAACAGGCTGCGCCATTCGTCGGCAACGGAGTCGGGGTTTTCCAGGAAGGATTCGTACAAATCCTCAATGTAGCTTGCATTCGCACCAGCCAGGTGAGATGACTCCAACCAGGCCTTCATCACGCCGTTATGCATTTCTATCCCTTGTACATCTTGTTCGCTGCACTGCAGCTTGTAGGGTCATAGCCATCCCGGGGCGGGATGGCTATCCAGAGGTCGGGCCCGGCGCAAGGCGCCCTGGCCCCGATACTACACGGCCCGGTTGAGCAACATCGACTTGATCTGACCGATGGCCTTGGTCGGGTTCAAGCCCTTGGGACAGACGTTCACGCAGTTCATGATGCCGTGGCAGCGGAACACGCTGAAGGCGTCATCCAGGTTGCCCAGTCGCTCACTGGCCGCAGTATCGCGGCTGTCCGCCAGCCAGCGATAGGCGGCGAGCAGGCCGGCCGGACCGATGAACTTGTCCGGGTTCCACCAGAAGGAGGGGCAAGAGGTGGAGCAGCAGGCACAGAGTATGCACTCGTACAGGCCATCCAGCTTGGCGCGCTCTTCGGGGGATTGCAGGTGCTCACGCACGGGCGGCAGTTTTTCGTCGTTGATGAGGAAGGGTTTGACCTTCTCCCACTGGGTGTAGAACTGAGTCATGTCGATCACCAGATCCCGGATCACCGGCAGACCGGGCAAGGGTCGAATGACGACCTTGCTGCCCTTCTTCAAGAGATCGGAGAGCGGCGTGATGCAGGCCAGACCGTTTTTGCCATTCATGTTGAGACCGTCAGATCCACAGACCCCTTCGCGGCAGGAGCGGCGGAAGGCGAGGGTGGGATCCAGCTCCTTGAGCTGGATCAGTGCGTCGAGCACCATCATGTCGGAACCTTCAGGAATATCAAGACGATAATCCTTCATATACGGGACGTTATCAACGTCCGGATTGTATCTGTAGACAGAGAATGTGACGTTCATTGTGCTTAGCTCCGCAATCAGTAAGTCCGGACCTTGGGCGGGAACGCCTCACGGGTCTTGGGTGACATGTTGACAGCGCGACGGGTCATGGACTCGGTGTCCGGATGATAGAGGCTGTGGCACAGCCAGCTCTCATCGTCACGCTCCGGGAAGTCGAAGCGGCTGTGGGCGCCACGACTCTCGGTACGGAAGTTCGCTGCCACCGCGGTGGCATAGGCGGTCTCCATCAGGTTGTCCAGCTCCAGGCACTCGATGCGCTGGGTATTGAACTCCTTGGAGGTGTCGTCCAGACGGGCGTTCTTGAGACGCTCGCGGATGAGTTTCAGCTCGGCCAGCCCTTCTGCCATGGCATCCCCTTCCCGGAACACGGAGAAGTTGTTCTGCATGCAGCGCTGCAGGTCCTTGCGGATCTGGGCCGGGTCTTCCCCGTCACGGTTGTTTTCCCAGCGGTTGAAGCGCTCCAGCGCCTTGGCGATGTCGGCGTCGGTGGCTTCCGCGCCGTGCTCCATCGAGCCAAGGGTCTCCACCAGGTGCATGCCGGCAGCACGACCGAACACCACCAGATCCAGCAGCGAGTTGCCGCCCAGACGGTTGGCACCGTGCACGGAGACGCAGGCGATCTCGCCCACCGCGAACAGACCGACAACCGGCACGTCGTTGCCATCCTTGTCCTGGGTCAGGCACTGGCCGTTCACGCTGGTCGGCACGCCGCCCATCATGTAGTGGCAGGTCGGGATGATGGGGATGGGCTCTTTGACCGGATCCACGTGGGCGAAGGTGCGAGAGAGCTCGCAGATGCCCGGCAGGCGGGATTCCAGCACCTCTTTGCCCAGATGATCCAGCTTGAGCTTGATGTGCGGGCCCCAGGGACCGTCACAGCCACGGCCTTCGCGGATCTCGATCATGATGGAGCGGGCCACCACGTCGCGACCGGCCAGGTCCTTGGCGTTTGGCGCATAACGCTCCATGAAGCGCTCACCGTCCTTGTTCAGCAGGTAGCCGCCTTCACCACGGCAACCCTCGGTCACCAGTACCCCTGCCCCGGCGATGCCGGTGGGGTGGAACTGCCAGAACTCCATGTCCTGCACGCCGACCCCGGCGCGCAGCGCCATGCCGACGCCGTCACCGGTGTTGATGTGTGCGTTGGTGGTGGACTGGTAGATGCGACCGGCGCCGCCGGTGGCGAGCACGGTGGCCTTGGCCTTGAAGTAGACGACTTCACCGCTCTCCATGTCGATGGCGGTACAGCCGACGATATGACCATCCTGGTTCTTCACCAGATCCAGGGCATACCACTCGGAGAAGACGGTGGTCTTATTCTTGACGTTTTGTTGATACAGGGTGTGCAGCAGGGCGTGACCGGTGCGGTCGGCTGCCGCCGCGGTGCGGGCAGCCTGCTCACCGCCGAAGTTCTTGGACTGACCGCCGAACGGACGCTGGTAGACGGTACCGTTGTCAAAGCGGGAGAAAGGCAAGCCCATGTTCTCCAGCTCATAGATGGCCTCGGGGCCGGTCTTGCACATGTATTCGATGGCTTCCTGATCACCGATGTAATCGGAGCCCTTGACGGTGTCATACATGTGCCACTGCCAGTTGTCGTCGTGGGCATTGCCCAGGGCGACCGTGATCCCGCCCTGGGCGGAGACCGTGTGGGAACGGGTCGGGAAAACCTTGGATAACAGGGCGCAGCTCTTGCCGGACTGGGCAATCTGCAGCGCGGCGCGCATACCGGCGCCACCGGCACCGATTACGACCGCATCAAATTCACGAGTTGGAATAGTCACCTTACACACCCCACAGCACGACGAAACCAGTCATCACATAGACAAACAGCACCACCACCAGCACAAACTGCAGCGCACCGCGCAGTCCGACCGGCTTGATATAGTCGGTCAGCACCTGCCACAGACCGATCCAGGCGTGGATCAAGACGCATACGAGCGTCAGCAGGGTGAAGACCTTGGTGAAGGTGTTGGAGAAGAAGCCGGTCCACACCTCGTAGGTGATGTCGTTGAACGCGACAAAGCCAACCAGATAGAGGACGTAGCACGTCATGATGAGGGCGGTGGCGCGGATCAGGATGTAATCATGAACACCGCTGCGCCCGAAAGTTGCAGAATTGGTTACCATACCAGTACCCCCGCCAATACCGCCAAAACCGCGGTGATCACGAAGGCCACACGGGCACTCTGATTACCGGATTCCAGCTCTTCCCAATAGCCCATGTCCATGACCAGGTGCCGCAGACCGCCCACGATGTGGTAAGCCAGCGCGGTCAGGATCCCCCACAGCACGAACTTGACCAGGAAGTTGTCCATGATGGCAACGACCGATTCAAATCCTTCGGGAGAGGCGAGTGAAGTACCAAGCATCCACAGCAAGATGGCCAATGCCACAAAGGTGATGACCCCTGAGACACGATGCAAGATGGAAGCGATGGCGGTGACAGGAAAGCTGATCGTCTGTAGGTCGAGGTTTACAGGTCTCTGTTTGTTTTTCACGGCTTTGCCCACTCAGCTCCATTGAGCACGTTAGTTATTGTTTTCACACGCTTTGAGGGCGAGGAGTGGCATTTGTTAGGTTTTTGTTACCAAAACAACTCAGGAAAGCCAAAAATAACATTTTCGATATCACATCTGGCTTTGCGAAAGCGTTTCAAACACCGACGACCATCACCCACGTGGCGCAGTATATCGGCGGCCTTAACCAATGACAATCAAATAGCTACACAGAAAATCCAAAACCGTAAACCAGATCTCACAACAGCTTTAACAAGTCATTAATGATCATCCAGCAAAATTGACAAAGACATGGTTCTCTGGTTCAAATAAGGCGCTCCAGCCGCCGTGGTACGGGTAAGAACCTTTGCCAGCGTCATAACAGTCGTAATAAAGTAGGGCTGGAACCAAATTATAAAAGAGCAAAGGAGACGTGCTATGGCTGATAAGATAGCCACCCTACATCTGCCCGGAAAAGAGCCGGTTGAACTGCCGATCCTCTCCGGTACCGTTGGACCCGATGTGATCGATGTCAGAAAGCTGGGCACGCAAGGATATTTCACCTTCGACCCCGGCTTCATGGCCACCGGTTCTTGCAAATCTTCCATCACCTACATTGATGGCGACCAGGGTGTCTTGCTGCACCGCGGTTACCCCATCGCCCAGTTGGCCACCCAGGCCAGCTACCTCGAAGTCTGCTACATCCTGCTGTACGGCGAGGCCCCCACCAAGACCCAATATGCGGAATTTGAACGTCTGGTCACCCGCCACACCATGGTGCACGAGCAGATCGCCTTCTTCTTCCGTGGCTTCCGCCGCGACGCCCACCCCATGGCCGTCATGTGCGGCGTGGTCAGCGCACTGTCCGCCTTCTATCACGACGCCCTCGACATCAACAACGAGGAGCATCGCGAGATCTGTGCCTTCCGTCTGCTCTCCAAGATGCCGACCCTGGCCGCCATGTGTTACAAGTACTCCATCGGCCAGCCCTTCATGCAGCCGCGCAACGCCCTCTCCTATGCAGGCAACTTCCTGCACATGATGTTTGGCGTGCCGACCGAAGAGTACAAGGTCAACCCCATCGTCGAGCGCGCCATGGACCGCATCTTCACCCTGCATGCGGACCATGAGCAAAACGCCTCCACCTCCACCGTGCGTCTGGCCGGTTCTTCCGGCGCCAACCCGTTTGCCTGTATCGCCGCGGGGATCGCCTCCCTGTGGGGCCCGGCCCACGGTGGTGCCAACGAAGCCTGCCTCAAGATGCTCGAAGAGATTGGCTCCGTGGATCGCATTCCCGAGTACATCGGCCGCGCCAAGGACAAGAACGATCCGTTCCGTCTGATGGGCTTCGGTCACCGGGTCTACAAGAACCACGATCCCCGTGCCACCGTGATGCGCGAAACCTGCCACGAGGTGCTTACTGAGCTGCAGATCAAGGATCCGCTGCTGGACGTGGCCATGGAGCTGGAACGCATCGCGCTGTCCGACCCCTACTTCATCGAGAAGAAGCTCTACCCGAACGTGGACTTCTACTCCGGCATCATCATGAAGGCCATCGGCATCCCCATGTCCATGTTCACCGTGATCTTCGCCATCTCCCGTACCATCGGCTGGATTGCCCACTGGAACGAGATGCACTCGGACCCGGATCAGAAGATCGGCCGTCCCCGTCAGCTCTACACCGGTCAGCCCCTGCGCGAGTTCGTGCCCCTCGACCAGCGCTGAGCCCGATCTGTCATGGTTTGTTACAAAGGCGGTCATTGACCGCCTTTTCTTTTGCAGGTTTAATCGCGCCCTTTTACGCCAAGGACATTCATCATGAAATCTCCCCTGCTCCTCAGCTCCGCCCTCCTGCTCAGCGCCTGCCAGAGCGCCCCGACCACCGAAACCCTCTATATCCAGGACAAGTTGGCAGACTGCGTCGGTGTCGCCCCCATGAAGTGCATGCAGGTGCGCAGTCAGCCGGGAGAGAACTGGAGCCTCTTCTATCAGCAGATCGAAGGCTTCACCTTTGAACCGGGCTTTCGCTATCAACTGGAAGTGAGCAAGGAGCAACTTGCCGATGTGCCGGCCGATGCCCCTTCCTTGCGCTACCAGCTGATCAAGGTCGTGAGCAAGGAGCCGGTTCGCTGACGAGTCGCTGACAGGTAACCCGGTTTCGTTTGTGTGCTCTCTGGGGTATGCTGTCACCCCTTTTTGCCACGGTTTGAGTACGGACCCGACCCGCATCATGATCACGATCCGCACCATCCGCACCCCGGACTGGCCCGCCATCATGGCCATCCAGCACGAGTGTTATCACCAGTTCGAACCCGAGCCCCTCGAGGTGATGCAGAACAAGACCGAGCTGGCCCCCGCCTGCTGCTGGGTGGCCGAGCGTCAGGGCAAGGTGCTGGGTTACCTGCTCTGCCACCCCTGGCGTGCCCACCAGCCCCCGCCCCTCTCGGTGCCGATGAAGGCGCTGGCCGGTCACGACGAGTTCTATCTTCACGATCTCGCTGTCTCGAGCAAGGCACGCGGCCTGGGTGTCGGACAGCGACTGCTGGCAAGGGCGCTCGCTTTCGCGAGCCGTGCTGGATATCGCCATGCAGGCCTGGTGGCGGTTCAGGATGCCCCGGCCTTCTGGCGCAAGCAGGGGTTTGTGCCCGCCGACACCGGCAAGTCGCTGGTGGAGTATGGTGACGGGGCTGTCTATATGCGGTTGCCCCTGGCAGACAGCGGTCCCAAACCGGGAACCATCAGCAGAGTTCAATAAAAAAAATTCAATAAAAAAGGCGCCTTTCGGCGCCTTTTTCTATTTCGCGTTGTGCTCCCCACAGGGAGATCAAGCCTTGAACTTGCTGAACACCAGAGAGGCGTTGGTACCGCCAAAGCCGAAGCTGTTGGACATGACGGTATTGAGGTCGGCCGCTTCGTATTCACGCACGATGGGCAGGCCCACGGCTTTCTCGTCCAGGTTCTCGATGTTGATGCTGGGGGCGATGAAGCCGTGTTCCATCATCAGCAGGGAGTAGACGGCCTCGTGCACGCCGGCGGCGCCCAGGGCATGGCCGGTCATCGCCTTGGTGGCGGAGAGCTTGGGTGCATTGCTGCCAAACAGGGTCTGAATGGCTTCCAGCTCCTTGGTGTCACCAACCGGAGTAGAGGTACCGTGAGTGTTGATGTAGTCCACCTTGCCGACACCCTGCATCGCCATCTTCATGCAACGCACGGCGCCTTCACCGCTCGGGGCCACCATGTCGTAGCCGTCGGAGGTCGCACCGTAACCGGTGATTTCGGCGTAGATGTGGGCACCACGGGCCAGGGCGTGTTCCAGCTCCTCGACCACCAGGATGCCGCCTCCACCGGAGATGACGAAGCCGTCGCGGTCCGCATCATAGGTGCGGGACGCTTTTTCTGGGTTGTCGTTGTACTTGGTGGAGAGCGCGCCCATGGCGTCGAACTGGATGGTGGAAGACCAGTCCAGCTCCTCGCCGCCACCGGCAAAGATGATGTCCTGCTTGCCAAGCTGGATCAGTTCCAGGGCGTGACCGATGCAATGGGCAGAGGTCGCACAGGCGGAGCTGATGGTGTAGTTGACACCTTTTATCTTGAACGGGGTGGCAAGACAGGCGGAGGTGGTGGAGGACATGGTACGCGGCACCATGTAGGGACCCACCCGCTTGACGCCCTTTTCACGGGCGATATCGGCAGATTCGGAGGTGTTCTTGCCGGAGGCGCCGCCGGAACCGGTCACGATGCCGGTACGCTCGTTGGAGACCATCTCTTCCGGCAGGCCGGCATCTTCTATGGCCTGCTGCATGGAGAGGTAGGCGTAGGCCGCGGCGTCACCCATGAAACGCATGACTTTACGGTCGATCAGTTCAGACGGATCGAGTTTGATGTTACCCCAGACACGGCTGCGCAGGTTGTACTGCTCGAACTGCTCGGAATAGGTGATGCCGGATTTGCCTGCTTTCAGGGAGGCCAGCACCTCTTCCTTGTTGTTGCCGATACTGGAGATGACGCCGATACCGGTGATCACTGCTCTTCTCATTAATTCATCTCGTCTGGAAAAACTGGCACCGAGTCTACCCGCTTTCGGCTGCCAAACTGGTCTGCTTTCACGTAGAATGCCCGCGATTTTGTGACGCGAGCCGAGGAAAACGTGAGTCAAACATCCTTACATCATGCCCGATTGGACTGGAACGAAGCGGGAACTCCAGTCTCCAGTGAGTTCGGGGATGTATACTTTTCCAATGATAACGGTCTAAGTGAAACCCGCTACGTCTTTTTGCAGCAAAATCGACTGCCAGAGCGATTTTCGCACCACGATAGTGACAGTTTCGTGATTGGTGAAACAGGTTTCGGTACAGGACTTAACTTTCTGGCCACAATGGCCGCCTTTCTGGAACAGGCCCCCCTGTCCGGCAACGGATCCCGGCTGCACTTCATCAGCGTCGAGAAATACCCCCTTACCCAGGCCGATCTGCGCAAGGCCCTGGCCGCCTGGCCCGAGCTCGCCCCCTTGAGCCAGCCTCTCATCGACCAGTGGCCGTTGCCGGTCTCCGGCTGCCATCGCCTGCTCTTTGCCGATGGCCGCATCCGCCTCGATCTCTGGTTTGGCGACATCAAGGAGATGCTGCCTCAGGTGCCCCATCCGGCAACCGGTCTGGTGGACGCCTGGTATCTGGACGGTTTCTCCCCTGCCAAGAACCCAGAGATGTGGACCCAGGATCTCTTCGACGATCTCGCTCGCCTCGCCCGCCCCGATGCCACCCTCTCGACCTTTACCTGCGCCGGTTTCGTGCGACGGGGGCTGATTGCCGCCGGCTTTGCCATGAAGAAGGTGAAGGGCCACGGAAGCAAGCGGGAGATGCTGGCGGGTGTTCGGGAAGGCAAAGTGCCGCAGCAGAGCATCGCCCCCTGGTATGCCCGCCCCGCAGGGCGGGAGGGAGAGGTGCTCATCATCGGTGGCGGCATCGCTTCCGCCATGACGGCGCTCTCTCTGGTGGAGCGGGGTCGGCACGTCACCTTGCTGTGCGAAGATGGCGAACCGGCCAGCGGCGCCTCCGGCAATCGACAAGGAGCCCTCTACCCCCTGCTTAACGGCGAACACGATGCCCTGTCGCGCTTCTATTCGCTGGCCTTCGGCTTTGCCAGAAACCGGCTGCTGGCTTTGGCAAAGCACCACCCCGTCGCCTTCTCGCTGTGTGGCGTCACCCAACTCGGCTACGACGACAAATCCGCCGCGAAGCTTGCCAAGATGAGCCAGGGCCCCTTCCCCCCCGAGCTGATGCACCCACTCTCGGCAGCGGAGGTTGAACAGGTGGTCGGCCTGCCCTGCGATGCGGATGGCGTGAGCTATCCCCTAGGGGGCTGGCTCTGTCCGGCGGATCTCACCCGCGCCGCCATCAGGGAGGCGCAGGCCAGCGGGCGGCTGGAAGTGGTGTTCAATGCCGCTGTAACCCGCATTGCCGAAGAGGCCGATGGCTGGCGAGTGGAGAGCCGGGATGGCCGCCAGTGGCACGCCCCCAATCTGGTGGTGGCGGCCGGGCATCAGTTGCCAACCCTTCTCCCCTTTGCCGAGCTTCCTCTCTATCCGGTGCGCGGCCAGGTGAGCCATGTGCCGACCACGGCTGGCTTGAGCCAGCTCAAGAGCGTGCTCTGCTACGATGGCTACCTCACCCCGGCCCACAACGGCGCGCACTGCATCGGGGCCAGCTATGGCCGCAACCAGACCGACCTTGCATACCGCACCGACGAGCAGGAGCAGAACAAGGCGCGGCTGCAAGCCTGTGTGCCCCAGCAGCGCTGGCCTGCCGAGGTGGATGTGAGCGGTGCTCAGGCCCGCATCGGGGTGCGCTGCGCCAGCCGGGATCACCTGCCGGTAGCCGGGCCCGTCGCCCGGTTGGCGGCGCTGGCGGATCATGACGTCAACGCCCCCGCGGATCAGCAGAGCGCACTACCCCTGCACGCCGGCCTCTACGTGCTGGGGGCGCTCGGCTCCCGAGGTCTGTGCTCGGCGCCCCTGTGCGGCGAACTGGTCGCCAGCGAGATCTGCGGCGATCCCCTGCCGCTGGCCGCCGATCTGCTGGAGGCGCTCCATCCCGCCCGCTACTGGGTGCGAAGGCTGCGCAGGGGCAAGCCACTGCGCGACTAGCCACCCAGGAGCCGGGGCTGCCCGCCTCCACGCCATTGGACACACCAATAAAAAACGGGCTCAATCAGCCCGTTTTTTATGTTTCCCATGAGCGTCCATGGGCCTGTACACGTGTCATCAGCCAGCCCTGGGCCAGACGACCCCCAGCTTGCGCCCCTGATCGGTCTGGCTGGCCAGGGTGTCGAACCGCGCCCGGGTGGCCTCCAGCACCGCCTGCCCTGCCTGCCAGCCCTGATGCTCCAGGGTTGGGCAATCCCGGGTCACCGGCAACTGGGCGAGGCGCGTGCCAAGCTGGCTCACGCTCTCCAGCAGGATGTCCTTGTGACGGCTCTCGTAGTCAAACATGGCGGCCACCAGCTTGTCCCACTTCTGGCGCTCCTTCGCGGGCGCACGGGCCTTGTCCATCCAGTTGGGCACCCTGACCTGGATGCGGGCACGGACGCTGGCCTGCTCCAGCTCGCAGCGCGCCGCCGTCGCCTTCGTCTGCAACTGCCAGGAGAGCTGATAGCTGGCCTTGCCGATGTGCCCGTCCGCCTGGGTGGGCGACAAGGCGGTGATCTGGCGCATCACGGCCCCCACATCGGCCCCGGAGACCCGATAGAACTGGAAGTCGACCTTGATATCGGGGGCGACCTTCACACCGGCATAGTGGGAAGGTACAGCACCGATTGAGGCGGCATAAATGAGGGCCACCGTCACCCCTGTCTTGCTGAAGAGTCCCATCTGTCCGCGGCTTTGCTCCTTGTGAGTCCCGGCTTAATTTCAATTAATAATCAATGAATTAATAACCCGATTGGGAGATTACCCCTGATCCAGCCCCCTGTCATCCGCTCTTGGCACCCGGTTGCTGCAAACGTGCGAGTCATCACCCCGGCTCAGGCGGGGATTTGCAGTCGAGATCACAAGCTGCCATCGAATGGATGGTGAAATACTCCTTAGTGGGTAATATCCGCAGTGTTTTTGTTGGCCGATACCGGATAGTCCAGCGCAACCCTCTGGTGAGCCCTGGCAGGCCACCCCCTCACTTCAACTCTTGGGAAGGTTTTATGATAGAACTTCTGATCGGCACCCTGGTCACCCTGGCCGTGGGTCGCTACATCTTCAAGGGCTACTCCGCCACCGGGGTACTGCTCAGCGGCGGCCTGCTGCTGCTGGCGATCACCGCCCTGATGGGCAAGGCGGTGCTGCCGGCGAGCGTCCCCTCCACCGGCCACATGGCCACCGACATCTTCGAATACGTGCGCTTCCTGCTGGTCGACAGGGGGGGTGGCCTCGGCATGCTCATCATGGTGCTGTGCGGCTTTGCTGGCTACATGAGCCACATCGGCGCCAACACCATACTGGTGAAGCTCGCGAGCAAGCCCCTCGGTGTCATCAAGTCCCCCTACATCCTGCTGGTGGCCGCCTATCTGGTCGCCTGCGCCATGTCGCTGGCGGTGAGCTCCGCGACTGGCCTCGGGGTTCTGCTGATGGCCACCCTCTTCCCGCTGATGGTCAACATGGGGATCTCCCGTGGCGCGGCAGCGGCGGTGTGCGCCTCGCCGGCCGCCATCATCCTCTCCCCCACCTCGGGGGACGTGGTGATGGCCGCCCAGGCCGCGAACATGGAGCTCATCGAGTTTGCCTTCAAGCTGACCCTGCCCATTTCCCTGGTGGCCATCGCCGCCATGGCGGTGACCCACTTCTTCTGGCAGCGTTATCTGGATCAGAAGGCCGGGGAGCACAACGCCGCGGTCGCCCCGAGCGATCTCGTCACCGACGCCCCCGGCTTCTACGCCATCCTGCCCTTCACCCCCATCATCGGTGTGCTGCTGTTTGACGGCAAACTGGGGCCCAAGCTCGATATCGTCACCATCATCGTCATCTGCCTGGTGCTGGCCGCCCTGCTGGAGCTGGTGCGCAAGCGCAACGGCCGCGAGCTGCTGGACGGACTGCAGGTGTGCTGGCGCAACATGGCCGACGCCTTCGCCGGCGTGGTGATGCTGCTGGTGGGTGCCGGGGTCTTTGCCCAGGGTCTGATGGGGCTTGGTTTCATCGCCAACCTCCTGGATCTGGCCCAGAGCTTCGGTACCGGCGGCATCGTCATCATGCTGGTGCTGGTGGTCATCACCACCCTGGCGGCCTTTACCACGGGTTCCGGCAACGCCCCCTTCTACGCCTTCGTGGAGCTCATCCCCCATTTGGCCACCAGCCTCGGCGTCAACCCCGCCTATCTGGTGATCCCCATGCTGCAGGCATCCAACCTCGGCCGCACCATCTCGCCGGTCTCCGGGGTGGTGGTCGCCTGTGCGGGGATGGGCAATCTCTCTCCGTTCGAGGTGGTCAAACGTACCTCGCTGCCGGTGGCCGTCGGCCTGCTGGTGGTGATCCTCGCCACCCAGATCATGGTTCCCGCCTGACTCTTTACCGGCCCGGCTGCCGCCGGGCTGGTATCCCCCCCACCCCATGCAGTAGACTCGGTGCTCTTTTTTCCTAAGGAGGACCGAGCCTTGAGTATGACGGTTCAACTTGCCCACTTCAGCGACTGCCACTCCCATTTCGATGGCGCCCCCATGCGCTTCTCCCCCGATGGCCAGTCCGAATGGCGCACCCAGTGCGGCGGCTATGGCCGCATCCTGACCCGGCTCACCGCCCTGCGCCAACAGGCCGAGGCAGCCGGCCAGACCTGCCTGCTGCTGCATGGCGGCGATACCTTCCAGGGGTCACTTTACTTCAACCGCTTCAAAGGGCGGGCCAATGCGGACCTGCTGGCCCTCTTGCGACCGGATGCCATGGTGATCGGCAACCACGAATTCGATCTGGGCAACGGGCCGCTGGTGGAGTTTTTGCGCCAGCTCGATTTCCCGGTGCTCGCCGCCAACATCGACAACCGTCAGGAGCCCGCCGATGCCCCGCTGCGGCTGCAGGGACTGCCGCGGCTGTTTGACGCGAGCCGCCCCTGGCACAAGCGCGTCATCGACGACGTGCCCTTCGCCCTGCTCGGCATCACGCTGCCGCAGATGGCCGCCATCGCGAGCCCCGATCCCCACACCCGTTTCCACGGTATCGAAGAGACCTTGAGCCGTGCCCTCGGCGAGATCAAGGCCGAGGGGATCAACCACATCATATTGCTGAGCCACCTGGGTCTGGCGCAGGACAAGCGACTGGCGACCCGCTTCCCCGAGCTCAGCCTCATCGTCGGCGGGCACACCCACAGCCTGCTGGGGGATCTGGCGCCGCTCGGGCTCGACAGCGAAGGCAACTATCCCCTCATGGTGAACGGGGTGGCCATCCTGCACGCCGCCCACAGCGCCCTCTGTCTCGGGGTGTGCGAACTCACCTTCGACGAGCAGGGACGCGTGTGCCAAAGCCGCGGCCAGCTGGAGTGGTTACCCTGGGATCCCTGGCCCTTTGCTTCCCCGCCTCCTGCGGGGCTGCACTTCTGCGAACCGGCCCCCGAGCTCGAACAGCATCTGGCCAGACGCTATCGCCCCGAGCTCGAAACCATGACCCGGCGCGTAGTGACCCGGCTCGCCGATCCGCTCCACCACCAGCGCCTGCCCGATGCCAGCCTGCCCGCCGGCAGCCAGGTCGCCCCCCTGGTAGCGAGCGCCATGCTGGCCAGTGCCCGCGAACAGGTGGGTCAGGTGGACTTTGCCCTGCACAATGCTGGGGGCGTACGCTGCTCCCTCGAGCCCGGCCCCCTGACCGAAGCAGACGTTGCTGGACGCCTGCTGCCCTTTGCCATTCCCCTCACCCTCTACCGGGTGCACGGCCATGAACTGGCCGAGGCGCTGGAGGGGGCCATCGACAACGCCACCAACAACGGGGTGACGGGCAATGGCAGCGGCAGCTTCCCCTATACCGCCGGGGTGCGCTTCTGCTATCAGGCCGACAGACCCAAAGGGGAGAGGATCACTCGCCTGGAATGGGAAGCCAGCCCGGGTCAGTGGCAGCACGTCGAGCCGGATGCCATCTATCGCGGGGTCTCCAGTGCCTATACCGCCTCCGGCAAGGAGGGCTACACGGCCCTTGCCCGCACCCTGACCCAGCACAATCAGGAGCTCGGCATCACCCTGGCGGATGCCTTCCTGCGCTGGGCACGCCACCTGCCGGAACTCAGCCCCCTGTCGGCCCTGGTGGAGTATCACGGCCAGTGAATCTGGCACCGACCCATCCCGGGTCGGTGCCGCCTTTCCCCCGCATAGGGGAATCCTGATCCGCTCCCAGGCGCAGGCCCCCTACCATGCAACCTCAGGCTGTGACGCCCAACTGCGCCAGCCCTGTCTTGTGATGGGGCCTGCCAGTGCAGCCAGAGGCGTGAAAACGATACTTTTACGAATTATTTCAGGTGCCTACACTTCTTCCATTGCATCGTGCAGCCCGGCTCGGCAAGATAAGCCCGCTTTTTCAGTCTTTCCCGCAGGAACAGGTCACCCATGAATCATGCCATCCGCTTTACCCCGCACCGCCACAATCCCGGGATCAGGCCGTCGGTCATCTTGCTCACCGCCCTGATGGCTCTGCTGTTCTGTCTGCGCAATCCGTTGTTCCACGGCATGGCCCCGGGATTTGATGCCTCCCTGTTTGCGGTAATGGGCAAGATGTGGAGCGAGGGGGGCGTACTCTATCGGGACATGATCGACATCAAGGGTCCCATGATCTTCGCCCTCGATGCTCTGGGCTATGGCCTTGGTGGCTTCTTCGGGATCTGGCTGCTGGAGTGGGTGCTCTGCTGGCTGGGCCTCATGGCGAGCTGGCAGGCTTTTTCGCAGCTCGGGCTCTCGGTGCGGGCGCGACTTGGCAGCATGCTGGCCCTGCTGGCGCTCTACAGCACTCGCTACTACTACGGCAACATGACTGAGGACTGGACATTCCATCTGGCCCTCATCGCCCAGTGGGCTTTCATCACCATGCTGCTGGACAAGCGATTCAGCTGGGGACCGGCCCTGGTCGCCGCACTCACCTTCGCCATCGTGGCCTGGATGCGCACCAACAACGGCGCCTTCTGGGGTGCCTGGTATCTGGTGCTCTTCTGTCACTGGTGCCTGCGCGAGCAGTGGCGCTGCGCCTTTGCCCTGCTCTTTTCCAGCCTGCTTGGACTGGCTCTCGTCGGCGGCCCGCTCTATGCCTACTTCCAGCACCACGACGTGCTGGCCGAGTTCAAATACTACGCCTTCGGCATCTTCTTCGAAGGGAGCTACGGCAACGGCTTCTCTCCTGAGGTGGGCGCCGTCGGTCTGCTGCGCACCGGCCTCATCATGCTGCTGCCCGCCTTCCTCGTCCTGATGCTCGGGCGCCGCCAGGAGTGGTATCTCCCCGCGCTGTGCGCCACCCTGCTGGGGGTGCTGTTCACCCTGATCGCCAACTCGGTCTCCGGCCATGTGTTCGATCACTATGACGTGCTCTATCTGCAGCTTGGCCTGCTGCCGCTCGCCTGCCTGCTGGACAGAAGCGAGCAGCGATCCGATGCCCTGGGGCTACTTTGCATCTCCCTGGTGGTGCTGACCGCCAGCTGGTTGCTGGCCCAGCAGCTCGGTTACGGCTGGAGTACCAAGGAGTGGTCTCTGGAACGGGTGCGCGAGGTGCTCGGCAACAGCCTGCTGTGGGCCTTGCCCGTGCTCATTCTGGTCCCGCTCTGGCGCGCCTGGGACGTGCGAAGCGCCACCCCCTGGCTCGCCTCGCTGGCCATGCTGGCGCTGCTGGTCAACAACGCCTGGGAAGGCAATCTCAAGGGCAGGCCGTTCAATCCCCCCGCCCAGGTCAGGGTCGATCGTATCCTGGCCGAGACGGCGCCCACCGACAAGATCTGGGTCGATGGCATCCAGCCGCAATACTACCTCTGGACCGATCGCCAGCCGGCCTCCGCCTATCTGTTCTTTGCCAACGTCAACCCGCCCTACGATGTGCGCGAGCGGGTGCTGGCTGACATCCAGCGCCAACAACCCAAATTCATCATCGCCAAACCGGAGCGGGTGGCACAGGAGCTCAAGACTCCGACTTCCCCCTCCCACCTTGCCTTCTACCAGTATCTGGCAGGCCAGTATGAAGAGGTGGACCCGGGCCTGTACCGGCGCCGCTAATCAGGCACACAGAAGGGGCCATCCTGGTGATGGCCCCTTTTCGTTGTCGTCATAAAGAGGGGGGCCGACCATGTTCAAGGCGCCCCATCCTGACTACAATGGCGCTCTTTTTCGCGGCAGAGGGAAGAATCATGGCGGAGCTGACTTATCTGGGGGGCTATCCGGAGCCACTCAAGGCTCAGGTACAGCAGTTGATTGCGGCGGGCAAACTCGGCGAGATGCTGGCCAAGCGCTACCCGCAAACCCACCTCGTCCAGAGCGACAAGGCGCTGCTCGCCTATACCATGGAGCTGAAGAACCGCTACCTGAAAAGCTCGGCGCCGCTTTCCAAGGTGATCTTCGACGGCAAGATCAACGTGATCAAGGATGCCCTGGGACTGCACACCTATGTCAGCCGGGTGCAGGGCAGCAAGCTCAAGGCCAAGAACGAGATCCGCATCGCCGCCCTGTTCAAGGAGGCCCATCCCGCCTTTCTCAAGATGATAGTGGTGCATGAGCTGGCCCACCTGAAGGAGAAGGATCACAACAAGGCTTTCTACCAGCTCTGCCAGCACATGGAACCGGACTATCATCAACTGGAGTTCGATCTCAGGCTCTGGCTCACCTGGCGTGATATCGAGCGTACCGCCCGCTGATCCCCTTGCAAGGAGGCAAGATGCGCCCATGGCACACACCTGTCCAGCCCGTTCGCCATGGGCACTGGTTGCTCCCGGGGCTGATGCTCTGGCTCTTCTCACTGCCGCTGTCGGCCACCGAACGCTGGCAGCGTGATGACTACCTTGTCCAGAGCTTCATGGAAATCGCCATGAAACGGGAGTATGGCCATGAACAACAGGAGCACTTCTCCCGCTGGCCGGGCCCTGTTCGTCTCAAGCTCGTCAACGAATTCGGCGACAAGCCGCTGCAGGCCGAGGTCGTCAAGGTACAGACCCGTCACCTGAGCAGGATCACCGGTCACCCCATCGAGATTGTCAGCGACAACCCCAATCTCACCCTCATCATGACCCGGCACAAACAGATGGCGAGCTGGGCTGCGCGCACCATGCGCCAGGACGAGTCGGTGCGCATCGCCCTCAAGGAGGGGATCTGCCTGGCCAATTTCGCCACCAACGCTCGCTACGAGATCACCCGTGCCACCATCATCATTCCGGTGGATTACAGCCGGGCAAAGGGCCGTTTTCTGGATTGCGTAGTGGAAGAGTTGAGCCAGGTGATGGGACTGCCCAACGACTCGGACAAGGTGTTCCCCTCCATCTTCAATGACAACAGCATCGACAGCTTTCTGACCGGGCTCGATTACGTGTTGCTCAAGCTTGCCTACCACCCGGCATTGCAACCGGGTATGACATCAGACGAGGTACGCGCGGCGCTCCCCACCGCCCTCAAGGCACTGCGTGCCAATGGCGACATAGCACAGGCCACCCAACGGGTGCAGGTCGACAGCCTCAAGCGTTGGGCGGGACTCTGAGCGCAGCCAGAGACATTACTCTTTCGCCTTTCGCCTTTCGCCTTTCGCCTTTCGCCTTTCGCCTTTCGCCTTTCGCCTTTCGCCTTTCGCCTTTCGCCTTTCGCCTTTCGCCTTTCGCCTTCATGGTCATGCGCTTACCCCATCAACGCAACACGCAGCCCATGGCTGCGTGTTTTGAAGAGCGGTTCGGCAAAGCCGGTACAGGGATCATCACCCGACTGGAGGTTCCTCCTCGCGCCCTGGCGGATCACGACGATGTTTGCCGCTGAGAGCTTATCTTCAGGCCTCCAGAGCCTCTTCTTCCGGCATCCAGCTATCGGCATTTTCCCACACCTCCTGCACCATGGCTTCGGCCAGCTCCTTGTCTTCCTTGCTGGCGCGACTGACCGTCAGAGCCATGGCACTACCCGGTGCCACCCGCACATGCAGATCGGGAAAGCGCTCACCCAGTTGCTTGAGCAGCTCCTGGCGCAAGGCCTCCATGGTCGAGGTGGGGATCTGGTGTTTTCTGTCTATGATGATTTCCAGGCGCATAAGGTACGTCTCCATGATAGTTTACTGTATTTTTATACAGTAATTTTGAAAAGTAAAGATGGTGGCTGCACATAGGCCCTCACCGCCCATGCCTTCTTGCTGACGATGTGCAGCCGAACGGCCCCGATTTTCCCCCATCGCTGTCATCATGGAAAAAACAGTTGATATTGATTCTCATCCATCGCATTATTCACTTGTTGTTATAACATAACAAAAGAGGCAATCATGCGCCCCCATATTCACCCTGAATACCGCAAGGTTCTGTTCCACGATCTCGCCAGCAATACCTACTTTCTGATCGGCTCCACGCTGGCCACCGATCGCACCAGAGAGTGGGAAGATGGCAACACCTACCCCTATGTGACGCTGGATGTCTCCAGCGCGTCCCACCCCTTCTATACCGGCAAACAGAAGCAGGTCGGCAAGGAAGGTCAGGTCGCTCGCTTCGGCCAGCGATTCGGTCAGTTCTTCAGCAAAGGAAAAGAGAAACAATGAAAGTCCTCGCCTCCCTGAAATCCGCCAAGTCGCGTCACCCGGACTGCCAGATCGTGCGTCGGCGCGGCAAGCTGTTCGTCATCTGCAAGAGCAATCCCAGGTTCAAGGCTCGTCAAGGCTGATTGCGCATCCGCCCCTCATGGATAACAAAAGCCCTCGTCATGAGGGCTTTGTCATCTCTGGGCTCTGCTCACAGCGGGGTGGCGCACTTGCGGTATTCGGTGGGGCTGACCCCTACCCGCTTTCGGAACACCCGCGAGAAGTAGAGCTGATCGTCATAGCCCACTTGCTGGCCTATGGTGGCGACCGACAGCGGCGTGGTCTGCAGCAGCAGCTTGGCCCGCATGATGCGCTGATCCTCGCGCCAGCGCACTATGCTCACCCCCACCTGCTCGCGAAACAGGTGCGCGAGGCGCGAGGGGGACAAGAACACCTGCTCCGCCAGCGCCTCCACCGAGATCTCGGCCGAGAGGGACTCGCTCAGGATCTGGCACGCCTCGTGGACCCGGTGATCGATGGCGGGATAGGCATTCTGGGACGATGCCTCGTAGCAGCGGATGAGCAACCGCTCCAAGAGGTTCATGGCGAGCTGCTCCGACATGGGCCGCAGCTGCTTGTGGGTTTCCTCGATGTCGAGGAAGAGGGCGTCGAATTCGGTGAGCAGCTGGTTGTCCGCCAGTTGCAGTCGCCCCACCTGCTCCGTCACCTGGGGCCACTTGAGCCAGTCAGCCCAATAGGCCCGCGGACGGAAATAGACCCAGCGGTGATACCACTCCCGGGCATCCGGCGCCCGGCCGTAATGGTGCACCGCCGCGGGTGGAAAGAGCAGCAGGTCCCCGGGCTCCACGGTGAAGGCCTTGTCCCCCTGAAAGATCTGCCCCTTGCCCTTGATGGTCAGATTGACGATGAACCCCTTCATGCCGTGGGGCCTGTCGATGGTGAAATCCAGCGCGCTCCCCTGCTCGATGGGAGTCATCCCCGAGACCAGGAAGACGTCGAAGGCGTAGCCAGGCAGCAGGGGATTGAGTTGTTTCGGCTTCTCTTTTTGCATCGAGGACATGGCGGAAAACAGGGTTTCGGTAAAAAAGTCGACATGGGCCATTGTAGAGATCCGGCGTAGGAACCCCCTAAGTTCGCAAGCTGTTCGTTGTGAAATTGTTGAACTGGCTCACAGCTTGCCGGGGAAAATACCGGGCCGGCGCGAGGCCGGCCCGGTGACGAGGAAAAACATCGCTCAGATACGGGCTTTGCGCACCTGCTTGTAGCGGTCGAACAGCACGGCGGCGAGCAGGATGAGGCCACGCACCACGTACTGGGCAAACGGGGAGATGTTGAGCAGGTTCATGGCGTTCTCCATCAGCCCCAGGATCAGCACCCCGGCGATGATGTAGGAGATCTTGCCGATCCCCCCCTTCATGGAGACCCCACCCAGCACGCAGGCGGAGATCACCACCAGCTCGAAGCCGATGGAGGTCATGGGCTGACCCGAGGTCATGCGGGATGCGAGGATGATGCCGGCGAGCGAGGCGATGAGCCCGGTCATGGTGAAGATGATGATCTTGGTGCGCACCACGTTGACCCCGGCCAGACGTGCGGCCTCCTCGTTACCACCCATGGCCAGGGTATTGCGCCCGAAGGTGGTCTTGTTGAGCAACAGCCCGAACAACACGAAGCAGACCGCCGTCAGCCAGATGGGCGTCGGGATGCCGAGCAGGGCGGAGTTGCCAAGCTCGAAGAAGCCCTCCTCCACGATGCCCACCGCCTTGCCGTCGGAGATGATGTAGCCCACCCCGCGCGCCATCTGCATGGTGGCAAGGGTGGTGATGAGGGCGTTGATCTTGAATTTGGCCACGACGATGCCGTTGATGAGGCCAAAGACAAGGCCCACCGAGAGACCGGCCAGAATGCCGAGGGGGATGCTCTCGGTAGCGTTGATGCCCACCGCGCAGGCGACGCCGGAGCAGGCCACCACTGAGCCCACCGACATGTCGAACTCGCCGGAGGCGAGGCAGAACAGCATGCCGCAGGCCACCATGCCCGACATGGAGACGGCAAGCCCGAGCCCCCGCATGTTGATCAGGCTGGCGAAGTTGGGGACCAGTACGCAGGCGAGCAGGAACAGGATGGCGAAGATCACCAGCATGCCGTACTGATCCCAGATGCGGGTCAGTTGCAGGCGGGTACCGCTCGCCGCGGTGTCGTTGGCGGCTTGGCCGACCGAGGTCGTTGTTGTCATGGTATTTCTCCTGAAAATTCCGGGTGCTATCTCGTTGCGGTCAGCAGATCAACGGGCCGGCATGGCCAGATTGAGCGCCTTGACCTCGTTGGCCTCGTCGTGGGAAAGCTCGCCGGCGATCTCCCCCTCCCGCATGACCAGGATCCGATCCGCGATGCCCAGCACCTCCGGCAGCTCGCTCGAGACCACCACCACGGCAATGCCCACCTTGGCCAGATCGTAAATCACGTTGTAAATCTCGTTCTTCGCCCCGACGTCGATGCCCCGGGTCGGCTCGTCGAGCAGGATCACTTTCATGTCTTCCGACAGCCAGCGCCCCAGAATGGCCTTCTGCTGGTTGCCGCCGGAGAGGTTCATGATGGCCTGCTGGGGAGACGGGGTCTTGACCCGCATGTCGCGGATCCGCAGCCTCGCGTTCTCGTCCTCCCACTTCTGGTTGATCCAGAAGCCTCCCCACGCGCGGTGGCGGCGGGCGCTGATGTTGATGTTCTCCTGCACCGAATGGATGGGAATGATGCCGAGCGCCTTCCTGTCTTCGGTGCAGAGCATGATGCCGCTGCGAATGGCGTCGATGGGGCTCTGAATGACCACCTGTTTGCCAAACACCGATATCTCGCCCCCTCGAGGTGTCTCGGCGCCGAAGATAAGCTTCATCAGCTCGCTGCGCCCGGCCCCCACCAGCCCGAAGATGCCGAGGATCTCCCCTCTCTTTACCTCGAGCGACACCGGCGCCTTGAGGCCGGGCCCCATCAGGTGCTCCACCTTGAGGCCCGCCTCGCCTAGCGGCCTTGGGCTGTAGCCATAGATGTCGGTCAGCTCGCGCCCCACCATGGTCTTGACCAGCAGATCCCGGTCCACCTCGGCCATGGAAGCGAAGGTGCGCACGAACTGGCCATCCTTGAACACCGTGATGGCATCGCACAGGGCGAAGATCTCGTCCATGCGGTGAGAGACGTAGAGGATGACCTTGCCCTCGTCCCGCAACTGGCGGATGACCCGAAACAGCTGCTCAATCTCGCGGGACGACAGGCTGCTGGTCGGCTCGTCGAAGGCGATGACGCTGGCGTCCCGGGTCAGGGCCTTGGCGATCTCCACCATCTGCCACTGCCCGAGCGACAGGTACTTGAGAGGCGTCTCGGGGGAGACATCCATCCCGAGGCGTGCCAGCTGCCTGGCCGCATCCTGATAGAGCTTCTCCCGATCGATGACGCCGCGCCGGGTCGGCAACTGCCCCAGGTAGATGTTCTCCGCCACGCTCATTTCAGGGACCAGGTGCAGCTCCTGATAGATGATGGCGATCCCGCTCTCAAGGGCATCGACCGTGTTTTGGAACACTTTCTCCTGACCCGCCAGCTTCACCACCCCGCGGGTGGGCGCCTGAAAACCGCTCAGGATCTTGAGCAGGGTGGACTTGCCGGCCCCGTTCTCTCCCATCAGCGCGTGTACCGTGCCCTGCTGGCAGGCGAAGGAGACGTTCTGCAGCGCCTTGACGCCGGGAAACTCCTTGCTGATGCCGCAAAACTCCAGATATGGAACTTGATTCATGAGATGACTCCAGCCAGCCGGCACGGCGCACTCCGCCATGCCGGCATGGGTATCAAGGGATGGGGATCACAGCCCTTTCTTTTGCAGCTCGGCCTTGAAGTTGTCGCGGGTGATGAGCACCACGTCGGTCACCTCGGTGAACTTGGCAGGCTCGGCGCCGTTGACGACCCAGTCATGGAGCATCTGGATGCTCTTGTAGCCGTGTACGTCCGGGCTTGGCAGCAGGGAGCCGAGGAAGCCGGTGGCGCTGGACTTGGAGAGCTCGTTCACCGCATCCACCCCGTTGATACCGATGCCGATGACGTTCTCCGCCTTGAAGCCCTGCCCTTCGGTAGCGCGCACGCCGCCGAGCACGGTGTTGTCATTCATGCCGACGATGAGCCAGTTCTTGACCTCGGGGTGTTGCACCAGCATGGAGTTGGCGGCATCCAGCGCCCCCGGAATGTCGTTGCTCTTGGTGGGCGCGCGGAAGATCTGGCCCTCGGGGAAACCGGCGGCCTTGAGCGCGCTCAGGGAGCCCTCGACCCGGCGACGGGCGGTGTCGAGCTCGTCGGCGGTGATGGCGAGCACCCCGGTCGCCTTTACGTCCCACTGGCGCTTTTGCATCTCCTTGTAGAGCTCCTGACCCTGACGCTCGCCAATCTTGGTGGCGGCCATCATCACCAGCGGCACTTGCTCCATGGGCTGGCCCTTGGCGTTGACGAACTGGTCATCCACCGTGATGACCTTCAGATCCATGCTGTTGGCCTTCGCCATGATGGCGGCACCGAGTTTGGGATCCGGGGTACAGATGACGAAACCCTTGGCGCCATTCGCCGCCAGACTGTCGATGGCATTGAGGGTCTTCTCGCCATCGGGGACGGCTATCTTGATCACCTCGAAGCCCAGATCCTTGCCCGCCTTGTCGGCGAAGTTCCACTCGGTCTGGAACCAGGGCTCCTCGGGCTGCTTGACCAGGTAGCCCAGCTTCAGCGCTTCGGCCGAGAAAGCAGAATTTGCCATACCAAGGGCGAACCCCATCGCGATCATGCCTTTAACGATTTTGTTCATGCGAATGTCTCCAACGGTTCTATCAATCCATGTATCCACGCAGTGCTGCTCGTTGAGTCAATCAAGTCGCAGCCATATAAAAACATGCTTAAACAGGACGTTATTGTTGTTGCTGGTTGAGCGAACCAAGTTGTAATCGTTTTCACAATTAAAAATGGAGAGCAGGATCACGCCATGAGATTGCAGCCATTTCGTCTATATAATTAGCAATTTCGTCACATATTGAATTTTAGAGAGCCGTCACCCTGTCGCACTGACAGCGTTAAAATCCATATTTCCAGCAGCCAATGGCTAACCGCCCCTCCTGCCCATCTCCTATGGTTCCCCCCAGTCACCCCTCATTGATGGTCAGGAGCACTTATGTCTGAACACATCGTCATCGGACTCGATTTCGGCAGCGACTCGGTCAGGGCACTCGCCGTGCGCTGCCAGGACGGCGCCGAGCTGGCGACCCATGTCGTCTATTACCCGCGCTGGCAGGCAGGCCACTACTGCCAACCGGTCAACAACCAGTTCCGCCACCACCCCCTCGACTATCTGGAGTCCATGGAGCAGGCAGTGGTGGCGGTGGTGAGCCAGCTCACGCCGAGTCAGCGTACCGCCGTGCGCGGCATCGGGGTGGACAGCACCGGCTCCACCCCCGCCCCCATCGACAGAGAGGGGCGCGTGCTGGCCCTGCGTCCGGAGTTTGCCGACAACCCCAACGCCATGTTCGTGCTGTGGAAGGATCACACCGCCATCGAGGAGGCGGAGGCCATCACCGCCCTGTGCCACGGCGGCCAATTCCCCGACTACAGCCGCTACATCGGCGGCATTTACTCCTCCGAGTGGTTCTGGGCCAAGATCCTGCACGTCTCCCGAGCCGATGCCGCCGTGCGCGCCGCCGCCTGCAACTGGGTCGAGCTGTGTGACTGGGTCCCCGCCATCCTGAGCGGCACCCAGGCCCCGGCCACCCTCAAGCGCGGGCGCTGTGCCGCCGGCCACAAGTCCCTCTGGCACCCGAGCTGGGGCGGCCTGCCCCCCGCCGACTTCCTCAACGCGCTGGATCCCCTGCTGACGGAGGATCTCGACTTCCCCCTCTTTACCGACAGCTGGACCGCCGATCTCCCGGTCGGCACCCTGACCCCGGAGTGGGCGGAGCGGCTGCACCTCTCCTGCGAGGTGGTGATCGCCGGCGGCGCCTTTGACTGCCACATGGGCGCGGTGGGGGCCGGGGCCGGCAACAATGCGCTGGTGAAGGTGATAGGCACCTCCACCTGCGACATCCTGATCGCCGACGAGGCCAACATCGGTGATCGGGCCATTGCCGGGATCTGCGGCCAGGTGGATGGCAGCGTGGTGCCGGGCATGGTGGGGCTGGAGGCGGGACAATCGGCGTTCGGTGACATCTATGCCTGGTATCAGCGCCAGCTCGGCTGGCCCCTTGACAGCCTCGCCGCCCAGTATCCGGAGCTGCATACCGCCATCGAGCGCCACAAGCAGGCCCTGTTACCCAGCCTCGCCGCCGCCTGGGATCAGCAGCGCGACCTGGCGCACCTGCCGGTGGTGCTCGACTGGTTCAACGGCCGGCGCACCCCCTATGCCAACCAGCGCCTGCAGGGCACCCTCACGGGGATCAACCTCGGCACCGATGCCCCCGATCTTTTCGGCGCCCTGGTGGCCTCCACCGCCTTCGGTGCCCGCAGCATCATGGAGTGCATGACCAGTCAGCAGGTGCCGGTGGAGCAGGTGATCGCCCTTGGCGGCATCGCCCGCAAGTCCGCCACCGTGATGCAGACCTGCGCCGACGTGATGAACAGGCCTATCCAGGTGGTGGCCTCGGATCAGTGCTGCGCCCTGGGGGCGGCCATCTTTGCCGCCGTGGCGGCCGGGATCCATCCCGATGTGGCCAAGGCCCAGCACCACATGGCGAGCGCCGTGGAGCGCACCCACCAGCCACACCCCGAGCGAGTCGCCGAGTATGAACGCCTCTACCAGCGCTACCTCGCCTGGGGCGCCGCCGCCGAACCGCTCTACAACCGGGGGGTACCGGCATGAACCTCAAGACCCTCAAGGAGCAGGTGCTCGACGCCAATCTGGATCTGCCGCGCCATGGCCTGGTGACCTTCACCTGGGGCAACGTGAGCGGCATCGACCGAGAGCGCAATCTGGTGGTGATAAAGCCAAGCGGCGTCAACTACGAGCGGATGCGGGTCGAGGACATGGTGGTGCTGGATCTGGCGGGCAAGCAGGTGGAGGGGGACCTTCGCCCCTCCTCCGACACCGCCACCCACCTGGTGCTCTATCGCGCCTATCCGGAGCTTGGCGGCGTGGTGCACACCCACTCCACCCACGCCACCGCCTGGGCCCAGGCGGGGCGCGCCATCCCCATTTTCGGCACCACCCAGGCCGACTACTTTCACGGCGAGATCCCCTGCTCCCGCCTGCTCACCCCGGGCGAAGTGGAGGAGGACTACGAGGGGCTGACCGGTCATCTCATCGTCGAAACCCTCAAGCAGACTCCCATCCTCACCATGCCGGGGGTGCTGGTGGCCAACCACGGCCCCTTCAGCTGGGGCAAGAGCGCCGAGGACGCAGTGCACAACGCCGTGGTGCTGGAAGAGGTGGCCCGCATGGCCTGGCTCACCGGCCAGATCAACCCGGGGGCCCGCCCCCTGCCCGATTACCTGCTGGAGAAGCACTACCAGCGCAAGCATGGCAAACACGCCTATTACGGCCAGACAAAAGCCTAAAAGAGGACAAACTCATGGAATTGATGAAACAGCTGGAAGTGTGGTTCCTGGTCGGCAGCCAGCACCTGTATGGCGCCACCACATTGAAGCAGGTGGCCGATCACGCCCATACCATCACCAACCAGCTCAACGAGGGGGCGAACCTGCCCCTCAAGATAGTGCTCAAACCCACCGGTACCACCCTGGATGAAATCAGCGCGGTGGCCCGGGATGCCAACCACGACGAGCGCTGCGCCGGGCTCATGGTGTGGATGCACACCTTCTCCCCCGCCAAGATGTGGATCCCGGCGCTGAGTCAGTTGCAAAAGCCCCTGTTGCAGTTCCACACCCAGTTCAACCGGGATCTCCCCTGGAGCGAGATCGACATGGACTTCATGAACCTGAACCAGACCGCCCACGGCGGGCGCGAATTCGGCTTCATGGGGGCCCGCCTGCGGCTGCCCCGCACCGTGGTGGTGGGCCACTGGCAGGATGAAGAGGCCAGACAGAAGATTGGCAACTGGATGCGCATCGCCGCCGCCATCCACGACAGCCGCCACCTCAAAATTGCCCGTTTTGGCGACAACATGCGCAACGTGGCGGTCACCGAGGGCGACAAGATTGAGGCCCAGATCCAGTTCGGCTATCAGGTGAACTACCACCCGGTCGGCGATCTGGTCAAGGTGATCGACGCCGTGCCCGAGAGCGACATCGAGGCGCTGCTGGCCGAGTATGAGGCGACCTACACC
This sequence comes from Aeromonas sp. R7-1, assembly GCF_040908115.1. NCBI lineage: Bacteria > Pseudomonadati > Pseudomonadota > Gammaproteobacteria > Aeromonadales > Aeromonadaceae > Aeromonas > Aeromonas sp. R7-1. Next base: position 115,939 of record NZ_JBFODD010000019.1, read on the forward strand.
CTGACCGAGGCGGTGCAGGCGGGCGGGGGGCTTCGTGCCTCCCTGTATGAGGCGGCGCGCCAGGAGCTGGGGATGAAGAAGTTCCTCACCGACGGTGGTTTTGGCGCTTTCACCACCACCTTCGAAGATCTCTATGGTCTGCACCAGCTGCCGGGCCTCGCCTGCCAGCGCCTGATGGAGCAAGGCTTCGGTTTTGGGGCAGAAGGGGACTGGAAGACTGCGGCCCTCTTGCGCACCCTGAAAGTGATGGGCGCAGGCCTTGCGGGGGGCGCCTCCTTCATGGAGGACTACACCTACCATCTGGAGGCGGGCAACAACCTGGTGCTGGGAGCCCACATGCTGGAAGTCTGCCCCTCCATCGCCGGAGGCAAACCCGTGCTGGACGCCCAGCACTTAGGCATAGGCAAGAAGGCCGATCCGGCCCGCCTGCTGTTCGCGGCCCCGGCGGGCAAGGCGGTCAACGCCAGCCTCATCGATCTCGGCAACCGTTTCCGCCTGGTGGTCAACCAGCTGGAAGTGGTGGACCTGCCAGAGGCCATGCCGAAACTCCCGGTGGCCAGCGCCCTGTGGAAACCCCTGCCGGACCTGCAGACCAGCGCCGAGGCCTGGATCCTGGCGGGCGCCGCCCACCACTCGGTGTTCACCCAGGCGGTGGACATCGAGCAGCTGCGCACCTTCGCCGACATCATGGGTATCGAGTTTGTGGTCATCGACGAGCACACCCGCATCCCCGCGCTCAAGGAGCAACTGCGCTGGAACGAGGTCTACTACAAGATCTGCCAGTGACCCTTTAATCGGCCAGCGGCCATCACCATGACTGTATGGAGATGGTATTCACCTGACAACAGCCCCGCCCGCGGGGCTGTTTCATTTCGCGTCCCTCAGGGATGACCCTCCCCCTCCAGCAGCCAGTGACAGACTCGCTGCACCCCGTGGCGCTGGCTGTCGGGCCGGGCGAGCAGGGCGTATTCGTGATCCGTCTCCAGCACGGGGGTGAAGGGAGCGACCAGGGCGCCGCTCTCCAGCTCCTCGGCCACTATGGTCGGGTCTCCGAGGGAGAGGCCAAACCCCTGCAAGGCGGCATTCATCGCCAAGTCCAGGGTATCGAACAGCTGCCCCCCCTGGGGCTGCCAGGGGATGTCGAGGAAGGCGGCGAACCAGTTGCGCCAGTCCCGCCTATCGGCGCTGGCATGGATGAGGGGCAGCAGGGGCAGCTCGTTCAGGTCGCGCTCGAACAGACGATGCTTGGCAGCAAACGCCGGGGCGCAGACCGGGGTCAGCCGTTCCCGAAACAGGGGCTGGCTGTGGGGATAGCGCCCCAGGCAGGGCTGGTAGACGATGGCGAGATCGAAGGGCTCCCGGGAGAAGTCGATGCCATGGCTGTGGCTGCCACGCACCTCCACCGCCTCCCCCTCGAACGCCTGCAACCGCCGCAGCAGCCAGCGGCTGGCGCAGGAGGGCACCTTGATGCTGATCGCCTGCTCGTGGGGCAGGGCCTGCAAGGCGCTGAGCCCCTCCCCCATGCGGGCCAGCCCTTCACGAACGAAAGGCAGCAGCCGCTCGGCGGCGGGGGTCAAGGTGAGGCAACGGGTGCCGCGCACGAACAGCAGGTGGCCCAGGCGCGCCTCCAGCTGGGCGATCTGCTTGCTCACCGCCCCCTGGCTCACGCACAGCTCGTCGGCGGCCAGGGTAAAACTCAGGTGGCGGGCAGAACACTCGAAGACCTGCAGGCCATAGAGAGGCAACTGAGTACGCGGCTGGGTAGACAACATGACAAGCCTCCATGCTTGAGAAAAACTCATGCATACCATGCCGAATAATCCGTTGTCCGGCAAGCCTTGGGGGGGCTAAAAAGGGACCTCTTTCACACACGCAGGTGACGGCCCCATGTCCATCCCCCAGGTTTCCAGCAAACTGCCCCAGGTGGGCACCACCATCTTCACCGTGATCGGGGATCTGGCCGCCCGCCACCCCAGCATCAACCTCTCCCAGGGGGCGCCGAGCTTCCCCTGCGATCCCGAGCTCATCCGGGTGACCCACGAGGCCATGCTGGCCGGTGAAAACCAGTACGCCCCCATGACGGGGCTGCCTGCCCTGCGCGAACAACTGGTGGCCAAGATTGCAGCCAGCTACGGCCATCACTATGACGCGGGCGAGGAGATCACCATCACCGCCAGTGCCAGCGAAGCCCTGTTCTGCGCCATCACCGCCCTGGTTCACCCCGGCGACGAGGTGATCATGTTCGAGCCGGCGTTTGACAGCTACCGCCCCATGATCCAGTTGCAGGGAGCCACACCTGTGGTGATCGCCCTCAAGGCGCCGGATTTCGCCATTCCCTGGGACGAGGTGGCCGCCCGCATCACCCCCCGCACCCGCATGATAGTGCTCAACACCCCCCACAACCCCACCGGCACCGTCTGGCAGGCTGGGGATCAGGAGCGCCTCGCCCGCCTGGTGCGCGGCACCGACATCCTGATCCTCTCGGACGAGGTGTACGAGCACGTGGTGTTCGACGGCGCCCTGCACCAGAGCGTGATCCGCTATCCGGAGCTGGTGGAGCGCTCCGTCGCCGTCTTCTCCTTCGGCAAGACCTTCCACGTCACCGGCTGGCGGGTGGGCTACTGCGTGGCCCCCCGTCCCCTGATGGAGGAGATCCGCAAGGTGCACCAGTTCGCCATGTTCGCCGCCGACACCCCCATGCAGTACGGCTTCGCTCACCTGTTGCAGCAACCGGCCCACTATCAGGGGCTGGCAGCCTTCTACCAGCGCAAGCGCGACCTGCTCGCCACGGCCCTGGCAGATTCGCGCCTGACCCTGCTCCCCTCGGCGGGCAGCTTCTTCATGCTGGCGAGCTACGAGCGGGTAAGCGACGAGCCGGACAGCCTCTTCGTGCAGCGGCTCATCCGCGATCACGGGGTCGCCACCATTCCGGTCTCCGCCTTCTATCACGACGGCACGGATCAAAGAGTCATCCGCCTCTCCTTCTCCAAGGATGACGACACCCTGCTGGCGGGCGCCGAGCGCCTGTGCGCCGTCTAGGGGGCACCATGGATTCACTGCGCGTTGCCGTCCTCCAGATGGTCTCCGGGGATGACCTTGACCACAACCTGGCCCAGGCCGAAGTGCTGCTGCGTCAGGCGGCGGCCGAGGGGGCCGAGCTGGCCCTGCTGCCCGAATATTTCTACCTGATGCCGGTCGATGAGCGGGCGCGAGTGGCCCTGGCCGCCCCCGTTGACGATCACCCCCTGCTTGCCTGGGTACAGAGGCTGGCCCGGGAGCTCGGCGTCTGGATCCTGGCCGGCACATTGCCGCTTGCCAGCCACGAACCCGGCAAGATGCACAACAGCAGCCTGCTCATCGACCCGCAAGGGCAGCTCGCAAGCCGCTACGACAAGCTGCACCTGTTTGGCTTTTGCACCGGGCAGGAGCAGTATGACGAGGCCGCGACCATGACCCCGGGCCGGGAGGTGGTGAGCCATCCCCTGCCCTGGGGCGTGCTGCGCCTCGGGATCTGCTACGACCTGCGCTTCCCGGAGCTGTTTCGCCTGGGGCCCGCCCCCGATTTCATCGCCCTGCCCGCGGCCTTCACCCACACCACCGGGCTTGCGCACTGGGCGCTGCTGCTGCGGGCACGTGCAGTGGAGAACCTGGCCTTCGTGTTCGCCAGTGCCCAGGGGGGACACCACCCCGGTGGGCGGCGCACCTTCGGCCACAGCATGATCATCGATCCCTGGGGCCGGATACTGGCCCAGGTAGAGGAGGGTCAGGGCATGGCCATCGCCACCCTGGATCTGGCGGCACAGCGCACGGTGCGCAGCCAGTTGCCGGCCCTCACCCATCGCAAGATAGCCGTCGGCCCTTGAGGCCGGCACCCTTTAGCACGCTAGGAATGACACCACACTTCAAGGGACTGACCATGAAACTCAACACACTGATGATGCTGATGGCCCTGGCCACCGCCGGCCAGGCCGCCGCCAAACCCCTGGTGATCGCCACCGATGCCACCTATCCCCCCTTCGAGATGGTCGACAGCAACGGCAAGCTCGGCGGCTTCGAGGTCGATCTGGCCTATGCCCTGTGCGCGGCCATGAAGACCGAGTGCGAGGTGATCAACCAGCCCTGGGATGCCCTGCTGCCGGGCCTGCAGGTGCGCAAGTACGACGCCATCATGTCCTCCATGAACATCACGGACGAGCGGCGCCAGAAAGTGGACTTCAGCCAGGTCTACTACATGATGCAGAACCGCTTCGTGGGGCGCAGCGACAAGGCCGCCGACTTTGCAGACGATCCGGCCCACTTCAAGGGCAAGGTGATCGCGGTGCAGGAGGGCACTCCCCAGGACAACTTCGTCACCGCCCGCTATGGCGAGGTGGCCAAGATCAAGCGCTACGTCAACGCCCAGTCTCCCATGCTGGATCTGCAGTCCGGCCGCGCCGACTACACCTTCGGCAACATGGTGCAGTTGAAGGTGGGCTTCCTCGACAAGGAGATGGGCAAGCAGTTCGCCTTCGTCGGTCCCCAGTTCAACGGCACCCAGGACAAGATCCTGGGAGAAGGGGTGGCGGTGGCCCTTCGCAAGCACGATGACAAGCTCAAGGCCCGCTTCGATGCCGCCATCGAGAGCGTCAAGGCCGACGGCACCTTCGACACCCTGCTCAAGAAGTACCAGCTCGAAGATCTGCTCTGATCCCGGCATGCCGGCCCCCTGGACAGTTGCAAGGGGCCATGGCAACAGGGCGGCCATTGGCCGCCCTGTGTCGTTTTACCGGCCTCTCGCCGTTATTGGGCCAGGCCCAGGTGCCCGGCAATCTGCTGGTACAGGGTCTGGTAGTTGTCGTCGAAGTGGTGGGAGCCCGGCAGGGTCACCGTCGTCACGTTCGGCTGCTGCAGGCGCGGACAGAGTTTGACCGGGGAGTCATCCTTCTCTCCCTGCACGCAGAGCAGCGGCAGAGTCTGGATCCGTGTCACCTCCGGCAGGGTGGGATAGCGGCCCCCCTTGTCGTGCACCACCATGTCGCTGACGTGGATCTCGAAATCCGACGCCGTCGAGGGGGAGAGCATCACGGCCCCCGCCAGGCTGTCGCGATAGGCTGGCGGCAGACGATTGATGACGAAGGGCACTATCTCGGCACCAAAGGAGAAACCCACCAGCAACCAGCGCTGGCGCCCCCAACGGGACTGGTACTCGGTGAGGATGCGCACCAGATCCGCCGTCGCCTGCTCCGGCGTCTTCTTCTTCCAGTAATAGGAGAGCGAACTCCAACCCACCACCGGCATGCCGTGGGCCTGCAACTGGGCGCCCAGCCCCTTGTCCAGCGCCGCCCAGCCGCCATCCCCGCTCATGAAGACCACCATGGGGGAAGACGAGGCTTGCGCCACCGGCAACTCCACCAGCCCCAGATCCGCGCCGACCCGCCCCGGCTGGGCGGCCACCGCCGGCAAGGTGAACGAAGAGACGAAACAGCAAATCAACAGCAACAACATGGCTCTCATGGGCCAACTCCTATTTCTTCATAAGCCCGAAGGGGCCGCGACTGATGAGGGAGACGAGATGAGTCAGGGTGCGGGGCAGCACCAGATGACCGGTACAGAGCAGGTAGCGGGGCTCCCACCTTGGGCCGAACTTCTCCTTGTAACGCCGCAATCCCTGGAAGTTGTAGAAACGGCTGCCCCGGGTGAACAGGGTGTTGCCAAGGCGGGCCCAGTAACCGCCGAGGGGGTTGTCGTTGAAGCCCGACATGGGGGCCATCCCCAGGTTGAAGCTGGCATAACCCTCCTGCTTGCCCCACAGCAGGAGCTCGACAAACAGGAAATCCATGACGGGCGCCGCCCCCGTGTCCAGGCTGTAGCGCATCAGATCGATGGAGAGGCTCTCCTTGTTGTCGCTGGTCCAGAGGTTGGCAAACCCGACGATCTGCCCCTCCCGCCGCACCAGCGCCATCGGGTTGAGGGTGAGGTAGGCAGGATCGAAACTGCCCACGGAGAAGCCCTTCTCCCTGCCCTGCTTGCTGTGCAGCCAGCTGTCGGAGATCCCCTTCAACTCAGGCAGCAGGGGGGCAATCTCACCGGGGGCCACCACCTCGAAGCGCAGCCCTTCCCGCTTGCCCTTGGCGTGGCTCTGGCGCAGGTTGCGCAGGCGACTGCCGGCGAGATCGAAGCTCGGCAGATCCACGATGGCCTCCTCCCCCAGCTTGAAGGGGATGAGCCCGAGATCCAGATAGACAGGCAGATATCGGGCCGACACCTGGTAGAAGACCGGGCTGACGTCGTGCTCGTCACAGCGCTCGCGAAACTGCCAGAGCAGCTCCTCCACGAGGGAGGGCTGGCCGACGGGATCCCCCATCACAATCCAGCTGCTGCCCTCGGCCCCGTACATGAGGAAGACCTCGCCGCTTGGGTGGAACAGCAGGGACTTGTCCCCGAGCTGGGCCAGGTAGCCGTGGCCTCCCCCTGCCCGCATCACCAGCCCATGGGCACGGGAGAGCGCCTCGGCATCCGGCTTGCAGGCGGCGAGGCGCAAGGGAGCCAGCAGATGGGCCACCCCGACCACCGCCAGCACGCCGATGACGCTCCCCATGGCGCGCAGGGCACGGGAGGCGGCCCCGGGCCCGTGGGCCGAGACGTGCAGCCAGAGGGAGGGGTCGTACTCCACATGGCGGTAGGAGAAGAGCAGCAACCACAAGGCCCCCAGCAGCACGGCCCCCACCGACATCAGCCAGGAAGGGGTGAACCGGGCGTGAAGCAGGGAACCCTTGCGATAAAAGAGGGGGCGGCAGGGGGTGATGATAAGCAAGAAGCCCCCGAGCAGCAGGGCCGACTCCCAGTCAAACCCCTTGAACAGGGAGAACAGCATGCCAAGCCCCAGCAGCCACTGGGTGATCCTGAATGCCCCGTCATGACGGCGATAGAGGCTGTGGGCCAGCAACAGCAGCAACACGCCGCTGACACTGCCGAGCACATGGGAGAGCTCCAGCAGGTGCAGGGGCAGCACCTCCAGGAAGGCTTCGATCCGCCCCCTCATGGTCGGGATCATCCCGGAGCAGAGCAGCAGGGTGCCCGCCGCGAAGGTACCCATGCTCACCAGGGCGGGCACAAACTCCCGGGTTGCCATCATCACCCCCTGCAGCCGGTGCAGGCGGGCCCGCTGTTGCAGCAGCTCCTGACCTGCGAACAGCAGCAGAGCACAGAGGAAGGGCAGGAAGTAGTAGGCGCAGCGGTAGATAAGCAGGGAGGCGAGCAGCTTGTCCACCGGCAGATAGTGGGTGAGCAGCAGGCTCATGCTCGCCTCGAAGACCCCGATGCCCCCCGGCACATGGGCCAGCACCCCGAGCAGGCTGGAGAGCACGAAGGCACTGAGCAGCACCGGATAGGGCACGCTGCCCGATGGCAGCAGCACATAGAGCACGGCGGCGGCGGCCATCCAGTCGAGCAGGGCGATGAGCAGTTGCAGCAGGCGGTATCTGATGCGCGGCAGGAACAGCGGGTGTCCGCGCCAGACCAGCGCCGCCCCCGGCCACACCAGATACGCCAGCACCGTCAGCAGGGCCAGGCCCCCCGCCAGTTGCAACAACCCGGTCGCCCAGCGGGGCCAGTCCACCAGCAGGGCCGCCCCCTGCCCCAGCAACAGGGCGCTGCCCCCCCAGCCCAGCAGGCCGAGGAAGAAGGTGATGGAGCAAAAGAGGATCACCCTGGCCACCTCCCCGGTGCCAAGCCCCAGGGAGGAGTAGAGCCGGTAGCGCACCGAGGAGCCGGTGAGCAGCGCAAAGCCCAGGGTGTTGGAGAAGGTGTAGGCGATGAAGGAGGTCATCCCCACCTGCTGCCAGGGCAGGCGTTTGTCCAGCACCTTCAGGGCCAGCAGATCGTAGCAACAGAGGCAGCCATAGCTGAGCAGGGTGAGCAGCAGGGCGCCCCCCAACTGAGGCAAGGGTTGTGACCAGATGGCCTGGCGGATGTCGTGCCAGTGCCACAGGTGGGTCAAATGATAGAGGACGGTCAAGGCCGCCCCCAGCAGCAGCAGGCTGCACAGGGGGCCTATCCAGATCAACAGCTGACGCCGCATTCAAGATTCCTGTCAAAAAGCGTGGAGAAAGAGAGGCTCCGAAAGCGGGCGGACAAGGCGCCCTCCCGGAGTGACTCCCCCACAGGCGGCGCGTGACGCCGCACGTTCACGGGGGCAATCCTATGATTTACCAGGCTTTGCCCGCTCGCCACTTTTCTTCTGTAACCTTATGTACAGGCAGACAAAACATCCCCGTCCGGAAAGAGGCAGGAGACGCCATGACACCCTCCCCCCTGATAAGACGCTTCCCCCAAAACGCCCTGGGGCGCGATCTGGCCGTCGGCGACATCCACGGCCACTTCGCCCTGTTGCAGCAGGCCCTCGACACCCTGGATTTTGATCCCGCCCGGGACCGTCTCTTCAGCGTCGGGGATCTGGCGGATCGCGGGCCCGAGTGCAGCGAGGTGGTCCACTGGCTGGCCAGGCCCTGGTTTCACCCGGTCTGCGGCAATCACGACGACTACGTCTGCCGTTACGAGAGTTGCGATCGGGAGAACTGGATCCGAAACGGCGGCGGCTGGTTTGAACGGCTCTCCCCCCATCAGCAGGCGGCGTTCGCCGTCCACTACCGCAGCCTGCCCCTGGCCATCGAGGTGCAGACCACCCAGGGCCCCGTCGGGCTGCTTCACGCCGATTGCCCCTTCTCCTCCTGGCAGGGGCTGCTGGACCAACTCGATGCCGGGGTGAGCGGCGGACGGCTTCGGGCCATCAAGAACGTCTGCCTCTGGTCAAGGCGCCGTATCGAACGGCTGGACGAGGGCGGGGTCGCGGATCTCGCCGCCCTGGTGGTGGGCCACACCCCGGTGAGGGTGCCGGTGCGCCTTGGCAACGTCCACTACATCGACACCGGCGGCTGGTATCCCGAGGAGGGCGGCTACTTCACCCTGCTGGACCTCAATACCCTGACCCCTCACTTTCCCCTGCCCTGAGCCGGACCGATGGGATGACCAGGCTCACGGACAACGCCCACTGCCCATTAAAGCGCCAGGCGAACGCCCCGGACTTCGCTCTGCCAGCGCGATGGTTTACCATGCAGACAATTGCGGTGCATGGCACCCCCACCCAGGCGCCAGGCGCCGCCGTCATCGGATACTCCTTTCGAGCAACATGAGCACATCAGCGCACCCGGCCAGCGGGCCCACGTTCTACTTCCACGACTACGAGACCTTCGGCATCAGTCCGGCCAAAGACAGGCCGTCGCAGTTTGCGGGCATTCGCACCGACGGGGATTTCAACGTCATCGGCGAGCCGCTGGTGATTTACTGCAAGCCGCCGGCGGATTACCTGCCGGAGCCGGAAGCCTGCCTCATCACCGGCATCACGCCGCAAAAGGCGATGAAGGACGGCCTGTGCGAGGCGGACTTCATCCGCCAGATCCACGCAGAGTTCGCCACCCCGGGCACCTGCGTGCTCGGCTACAACAGCATCCGCTTCGATGACGAGGTGACCCGCTACACCCTCTATCGCAACTTCTATGACCCCTATGCCTACGCCTGGCAGAACGGCAACTCCCGCTGGGACATCCTCGACATGCTGCGGGCCTGCTACGCCCTGCGCCCGCAGGGGATAGAGTGGGCCTTCGATGAAGAGGGCAAGCCGAGCTTCAGGCTGGAGAAGCTCACCGTGGCCAACGGTGTGGCCCACGCCAACGCCCACGATGCGCTCTCGGATGTGCTGGCCACCATCGAGATGGCCAGGCTGGTGAAAAAGGCTCAGCCCAAGCTCTTCGAGTACCTCTTTGATCTTCGCAACAAGAACAAGGTGAAGGCCCTCATCGACGTGGTGACCATGAAACCCCTGGTGCACGTCTCCGGCATGTTCTCCCCCTGGCAGGGGTGTGCGAGCTGGGTGTCGCCGCTCGCCTGGCACCCCACCAACCAGAACGCGGTGATCATGGTGGATCTGACCCGTGACCCGACTCCGCTCATCGAGCTCTCCTGCGAGGAGATCCGCGAGCGCCTCTACACCAAAAAAGAGGAGCTGGGGGATCTGGCCGGCATTCCGGTCAAACTGGTGCACATCAACAAGTGCCCGGTGCTGGCCCCGGCCGCTACCCTGACGCCGGAGCGGGCGGACGAACTGGGCATCAATCGGGCTCAGTGCCGCAAGAGCCTGGATCTGCTGCGGGCCCACCCCGAGGTGCGGGAAAAACTGGTGGAGGTATTCAACCAGGAGTTTGCCGGCAGCACCGACGGCGACCCCGACACCCAGCTCTACGCCGGTTTCTTCGGCCACGGCGACAAGTCCACCATGGATCTGGTGCGCGCCACCCCGGCGGATCTGCTGGGGGAGCGGGAGTTTGCCTTCACGGATCCCCGTCTGCCCGAGATGCTGTTCCGTTACCGCGCCCGCAACTGGCCCCACACCTTGAGCGAAGCGGAGCAGAAGCGCTGGCGCCTGCACTGCAGCGACTACTTCAGCCGCCGCCTGCCGGATTATGTGCCGCGCCTGGAAGCCCTGGCGGAACAGAACCAGGGGAACGAACGGAACTTTGCGATTCTAAAGAGTCTCTATCACTACCTTGAAAATCTGTGAGATGTGAGCCGTTTCACAGTTAAAAACCGATGCGTTTCCCCGGCTCGCGACATAATGGGCAGGGAGCCCAAGCTCCTGATAGTGTGAATATTTAGATGCGCTGACGGCATGGATGCCGTGCTTTCGACTGTTGGGGAACTCTCGTTTTATGCGTTCAGCTCTGCCTGCTTTGACACTCGTCGCCTGTGCCCTGCTGCCCCAGGCCGCCCTCGCTGGCGCCCGGTTCGAGGTGCCAGACTACCTCTTGCGCCTGCCGGAGCAGACCTACCGGCTCATCGAGCACAACTTCAGCACCCTCTACCAGCAGACCGACTTCACCCCGCAAATCACCAACAGCTATTTCAACCACTCGGATCTCTACCGCTTCGCCGGCATTCCCCTGGCCATCACGCCGCAAAACGGCTTCCAGATGGAGGTGTTCGGCCAGCTCTACAACAAGTCGTCCCAGATCTATGCCCAGATGAGCCAGGATCTCTCCCTCTATCGCACCCTGCGGGTGGACATGATGGGGGATCAGAGCGACGAGATCGCCATCGGCATGGGGCTCGGCATCCCCCTCACAACTCGCCTCACCGTCAAGGCGCTCGCCTCCAGCAACGAGATCCCGGGCTATGGCTCCGCCAATTACGCCATCGGGATGGAGTGGCACTTCTAGAGACCATTTCGCCACGTAAAAAAGGCTCCCGAGGGAGCCTTTTTTACAGTGCAACGCCATCAGGGGTAGCGGATCACCGCCCCCTGCCCCCCTTGCAGCACCAGGGTGCTCCCCAGGGGCGTCTCGTCCCAGAAGTCCGTGCCCCCCGGCGCCAACGGGAACTCGCAGGGGGGCTCCCCCCAGTTGAACAGGCAGAGCAGCTCGCCGCCCCCGGGCAGCGCCACCCGTCCGCGCTCGAATGCCATCCCCTCGAAGCGGGCCGCCGGGGTGCGCGCGGCGCACAGGGCGAGCAGCTTGCCAAGGCGCGCCCCTTGCGCCTCGTCCAGATCCTGCAATCTGTCCCCCGCCAGCACCATGCCACCGCTCGCCACCAGGGCAGCCAGGTGGAAGTCGTACTCGGCGCGGCTCCCGTGCTGGCCCGGGATATCCCGCAGGCAGACGCAGTCGGGGTCCAGCACCCAGAGCCGCTCGTGCTGCCAGGCGCGGCAGAAGGCTTCTCGCGCTATCTGGCGAAAACGGGGGCCCTGGCGCTCCACGTCATCGCTCACCCGCATGCCGTGCACCAGGCCGAGGCTCGGCCACAGCGGCGCATTGCAGCCGAGCAGGAAGGCCCCCTCCCCGGCGCCGCGCAGGATGGCGGCCATGCCGCGCCGATAGGCCTCCACCCGGGTGGCGGCGGGGTCGTGGAAGCGCCCACCGTGGATGGCCCCCCAGAAGTTGGCATCGAGCTTGAAGTAGTGAATGCCCCACTGGGTACGCAGGGTGCGAAATACCTGCTCCAGGTGCGTCTGCACCTCGGGGTGGGTGCCATCCAGCACGTACCAGGGAGTGCAGCGCCAGCCCCCGTAGGTGACCCGCTCCGAGGGAAGCGGCAGGCCATCCTCCCCTTTCACGAACCAGTCAGGGTGCTGCTGGAACACTTGCGAGCCGGGCTCGGCGATAAAGGGGGCGACCCAGAGCGCCGGCTCGCAACCGGCGGCGCGGATCTCCCCTGCCAGGGCCGCCACCCCCTCCTCGAACTTGGCGGAAGGGGTGAGCCAGTCCCCCATCCTGGCCTGATAGCCATCGTCTATCTGCACGTAGCGCAGGGCCGGGAAACGCTCGGCCCGCACCGCCAGGTTCTCGCGAATGTCCGCCGCGCTCACGTTCGCGTAGTAGTGATACCAGGAGCACCAGCCGCTCGGGCGCGTGGGCACCTCCCCCACCAGGGAACCGTGCTCGGCGGCGATATGCTGCGCCAGCGTCGCGAGCAGGGCCTCCCTGTCCGGCCCCTCCAGGCAGATCAGCGCCTCGCTCTGCCAGTGCGCACCCGGCGCCAGGGTGCGCCCTTCGGTGTTCATCACGATCTCGAGGCGCCCGTCGGGATGGAGGCGAAACTCCCCGCCAAAGCGCTGGCAGCTTGCAAAGGCCAGCAGCAGCCAGCCCCCCTCCTGCGCCACCAGCAGCAGGTTGTGCACCGTGTGGTAGCCATGGTCGGCGGTGATGCGATAGACAGACGCATCGGGGCAGCGGCCCAGGTGCTCGGGGGCGTTCCAGCGTCCCCCGGTCTGGGCCAGCATCTGGAATCCCTCCCCGTAGATGGCCGCGTCGGGCGCAAGTCCGAGATCCCCCTCAAACAGCCGCCAGTGGTGGACGGCCTCGGACTGCTTCCCTGTGTTGTCAAGCCTCACCCGGCAAAGCGGCCCCTCCCACTGGCGGGTTTGCAGCAGGGCGTCAGGGAGGGCGGGATCGGCGGGCAGTTGGCGCAACCGGGCCAGGAGAGAGGGGGTCGACATGGGAACTCCTTCTTGTGAATGGGGTTGAAGCCGGGCCATTGTATCCCCTGCGGGCCAGTTGACCCTGTTCCCTCCCCCCCGTGCCTGTTAAACTGCGACCTCGCTCACACTTGCCAAGATGAGGCCCCCGTGCTGCTGCAACGCACCCTGCGCTACCTTCGTGATTTTCTGGTCATCATCGCCTGTCTGCTGGCAGGCAAGGCCGTGGCGGCCATCCTGCCCTTCGCCTTCCCCGGCAGCATCATCGGCATGCTGCAGCTGTTCGTGCTGCTCTCCTTGCAGATTGTCCGCTTCTCCTGGGTCGAGCTGGGGGGCGGCCTGCTGCTGCGCCACATGGGGGTGCTGTTCGTGCCGGTGGCGGTGGGCCTGGTGGCCTGGCTCGAGCCCCTGCGCCAATCCTTCGGTCTCATCATGCTCTGCGTCGTGCTCGGCATCGTGCTCATCCTGGGCGCGGTCGGCCACCTCTATCAAAGGATGAACAAGCCATGATCCTCTGGTTCGCCCTGCCCCTCACCCTGGCCCTCTATTTCATGACCCGGGCCCTCTACCGCCGCCTGCCCTGGCCCGTCATCAATCCGGTGCTGATCCCCACCGCCGTCATCATCGGCCTGCTGCTCTGGCTCGATCTGCCTCTGGATCAGTACCAGCAGGGGGCCTCACCCCTCACCGCCCTGCTGGAACCCGCCGTGGTGGCCCTGGCCCTGCCGCTGTACCAGCAGGCGCGCCAGATCCGCGACAAGCTCACACCCATCCTGGCCTGTACCTTCACCGCGGTGCTCATCTCGGTCTGCACCACCCTGGGGGTCGGCCACCTGATGGGGGCGGATCCGGCGCTGCTCGCCTCCATCGCCACCAAGTCCATCACCACGCCGCTCGCCATGAGCGTCAGCCAGTCCCTCGGCGGCATTCCCGCCATCGCCGCTGCCGTGGTGGTGGTGGTGGGGATCCTGGGGGCCCTGGTGGGCTATCCCCTGCTCAAGCTGATGCGGGTCACCGACCCCGAGGCTCAGGGGCTCGCCATGGGAGCCTGCGCCCACGCCATCGGCACCGCCGCCTCCGCCGAGCAGGGGGTGACCCAGGGCGCCTTCTCGTCGCTGGCCATGGTGGTGTGCGGCGTGCTGACCGCGGCCATCGCCCCCCTGCTGTTCGCCCTCTACCACTGGCTGACCTGATCCCCGTTGCCATGGCCGCCCTTGCGGCCATGGCCTCTGTGCCCTTTCACCGTTTCCATCCGATACCCTCGCCTCCCTGATGCCGGGAGCTGGCGCACAGATTGCGAAAGACAAACGTTTCCTTTACCATCCCCGCCCCTTTGCCCATCAAGGCGTGAGCGCGCTCACACAATTCGCCGCGCTTGCTCCCTACAATGGCCCCCCAATTGGCCTTTGAGGACACAGTATGCATCCCCGCTTTGCCAAGCCATTCGAGACCCTTTCCGCCCCGCTCCAGGCCGCCCTGCTGCCCATGCTGGGGGACGATTTCCAGGCCCGTTTCACCCCGGACCAGGTCGCGACCCTGAAGGCCGCCACCGGGCTGGATGACAGGGCCCTGCGTCTGGCCTTGCTGCCGCTGGCGGCCGCCTGCTCGGTGGCCCCCATCTCCAGGTTCTTCGTCGGCGCCATCGCCTGCGGCCTGAGCGGCACCTGGTACTTTGGCGCCAACATGGAGTTCGCGGGCCAGGGGCTGTTCCACTCGGTCCACGCCGAGCAGTCCGCCATCTCCAACGCCTGGCTGGGTGGCGAGACCGGGATCTCCGAGATCACCGTGAACTACACCCCTTGCGGCCACTGCCGCCAGTTCATGAACGAGCTGAGCACCGCCAAGACCCTGAAGGTCTCCCTGCCGGACGATCTCAGCGAGCTGCAATCCTTCCTGCCCCACTCCTTCGGCCCCGCCGATCTCGAGATCACCGATGCCCTGATGAGCCCCCAGGCTCACGACGAGCTGGTGCTCGAGAGCGACGACCCCCTGTGGCAGGCTGCGCTCGCCGCCGCCCGCCAGAGCTATGCCCCCTACAGCCAGGGCTATGCCGCGGTGGCGCTGCAGTTCGAGGACGGGCGCATCTTCTGCGGCCGCTATGCCGAGAACGCCGCCTTCAACCCGAGCCTGCCGCCGATGCAGATGGCCTGCGCCCACGCTGTGCTGGGTGGCGAGGATCTCGCCACCGTGCGCCGCGCCGTGCTGCTGGAGAGCAAGGATGGCCAGATTAGCCAGCGGGACTCCGCCCAGTCCACCCTGAAGGCGCTGGGTTCAGTCGAGCTTGAGTACAAAGCCGTCTGACCCCGGCATCCGCCAACGGGAAGGGGAGCTGCGGCTCCCCTTCTTGCTCTCTGCGGCTCTCATCCTGCCCCTCACCCCCTTTCTCTGCGCCTCTGGCGCCGTGCATCAGATGCCCCCCTGCCCCATGTGAGGGCGGCCTCCCTCCGATGACCTTATTGGCAGACCTCCTCTGCGGTGGCGGGAAGCCCAGGTTAAAAGGCCAATACCCCGCCCCTGCCCCTTGCGGCCCCCGTGTGTGACCCCAAGATGCATTTGCCAAGCCACTGGGATCCCGCCTCTGCATGGATTTTGCAAATACCTTTCCCTGCCGATTCCCCCGGCGCGGGGCGGCATGGCGGCGGCGGGAAAGGTCGGGGAAGGGGTCAATGCCCCGCCCTCGCCTCTTGCGGCCCCCGTGTGTGCCCCCAAGATGCATTTGCCAAGCCACTGGGATCCCGCCTTTCCATGGATTTTGCAAATACCTTTCCCTGCCTGTTTCCTCGATGAGGGGCGGTATGGCGGTGGCGGGAAGCCCAGGTTAAGGGGCCAATACCCCGTCCCCGCCCCTGGCGCCCCCCGTGTGTGACCCCAAGATGCATTCGCCCAGCCACTGGGATCACGCCTCTCCATGGATTTTGCAAATACCTTCCCTGCCTGTTCCTTCGACGCGGGGCGGTATGGCGGCGGCGGGAAGCATCGGAGAAGGCGTCAATGCCCCAGCCCCTTCCCCTGTCGGCTTGCTTCCCCCCTGAAATACAGCGGGGGAGCCACTGGCTCCCCCGCTGTCATTGATGTGGCCCATATGGCGGCACCGACCCCTGTCAGGACTCCCACAGGATGCGCTGGCTGCCGGACCAGCGCTCGCCGATGTCCGCGTATTTTTGTTCCAGCAGATGGCGGCGGATCTTCATGGTGGGGGTCAGCACCCCGTTCTCGATGTTCCAGGGGCTCTTGACCACCAGGATGCCCCGCAGGCGAGCGTGGGATTCCAGCTTGTCGTTGACCCGATTGAGGGCAGCCTCCAGCTGGGCCTCCACCCCGGCCTTGTCCCCTTTCATGGCGCTCTCGGCGAGCTGCACCAGGGCGACCGGCTGCGGCATGCCGTAGCCGATGACGCAGAGCTGCTCAATGATGGGCTCCTGCCCAAGCATCCCCTCGATGGGCACCGGGGCCACGTACTTGCCCTTGGCGGTCTTGAAGACATCCTTCATGCGACCGGTGATGGTGAGGTAACCCTCCCGGTCCAGCTTGCCCATGTCACCGGTGTGCAGCCAGCCCTCGGCGTCGATGGCCTCTGCACTGTGCTCGGGATCCTTGTAGTAGCCCACCATCATGCCGTCGCAGCGACAGAGGATCTCCCCCTCGTCGGAGATCTTGATGGTCACCCCGGGCCCGGCCTTGCCGACGGTGCCTATCTTGTCCGCCCGGAACGGGTAGTTGAGGGTGGAGTAGGCGTGGTTCTCGGTCATGCCCCAGGCCTCGGTGATATGGATGCCGATGCTGTGATACCACTCCAGCAGCGCCGGGGCCACCGGCGCAGAGCCGCAGCCCAGCACCCGCGCCTGATCCAGCCCCAGCCCCTTTTGCAGCTTGCTCTTGATGAGGCTGGAGACGAGGGGGATCTTGAGCAGCAGCGCCAGCTTTTTCTGGGGCAGCTTCTCGTGGATCTTGATGCGGAACATGGCCCAGAGCCGCGGTACCGAGATGAAGACGGTGGGACGGCAGCGCTTGACGTCCTCGATGAAGGTGTCGAGGGACTCGGGGAAGGCGATGGTGGCACCGCTGAACAGGCTGCCGCCGTAGATGTAGACCCGCTCGGTGATGTGGGCAAGGGGCAGGTAGGAGAAGCCGCGATCCTCGGCGGTGAGGGAGACCGCCTCCACCAGCTTCTCGCAGGACCAGGCGTAGCGCTCCACGCTCAGCATGGCCCCCTTGGGCTTGCCGGTGCTGCCGGAGGTGTAAACCAGGCTCAGCAGGGCATCCGGCGCCTGCACCGGGCTGTCCGGGATGGGGTCGTATTGCGCCAGCAGATCGTCCCACTGGTGGGCGGCCGGCATGGTGTCGTAAGGCAGGGCGATACGCAGCAGATCCCCGGGCACCCCCGCCTCCTGGCTCTTCCAGTCGTCCAGCTTGCCGACGAAGATCGCCCTGGTTTCGCTGTGACGCAGCACGTATTCGATGGTGTCGACGTTGGCGGTGGGGTAGATGGGCACGCTCACGTATCCCCCCATCTGCATCGCCAGATCGGCGATGAACCACTGGGCGCAGTTCTTGGAGAGCAGGGCCACCTTGTCACCGGGCACCAGGCCCAGGGCGCGCAGTGCCGTCACCATGCGCCGCGCCTCGTCGGCAACCTCACCCCAGGTGAAGTCGACGTATTCGCGGTGGATGGTCTGACGCAGATAGATTCGGTCGGGACACTGCCGCTCCCAGTGATAGAGCATCTCGAGCGGCAGTCTGGTGGCAATGCGTGAGGTGGAGGCCATGGTTTAATCCCTGAAACAAAAGGCGAGCCTCATTATTAACCTTTTGATAACACTCAGGGAAGCAGATTACTTAAACTTGTGTTTGAACTGCGAATGGGATCAAGCTTCCGCCTGGGCCTGCAGACGCTTCCACATCTCCTGCACCAGCACCTCGTCCTGCTCGGAGAGCTCACCCTGCAAGATGGCCTCGTTCAGGCTGCGCAGCACATAGCTCTTGACGTCCCGCACCAGGGTCTTGCCCTCCAGCTCGGCGCGCGCCACCGCAAGGGAGATGTGCCCTCGCAGATAGCCACCCGCAAACAGCTCGTCTTCGCTGGCCGTGGCGACCATGGCGTCGATCAGTCCCAACAACTTGTGTTCAAAATCGTGAATCGTCATTTAACGCAGCCTCATTTCCGGGGTTGCCGGCAAAAAATTCGGGGAGTGGAACCGCGATCCGGTTGATCGCGGCTCTCTGGCGCCAGGCCAGCCGCATCCTTGATGTCCTATTCCGGGTTGGCCACCGGGTAGATGACCTGATCCTTGTATCCCGTGGTTATGCGCAGATAACCACTCAACGACCGGTTCAGTGCCGGGTCGTCGGTGTCCACCAGCAGCGGACGGCCTTCTAGCGCCGCCAGCTTGGCTTTGGTGGCGAGCACCTGGATATGCTCGCGCCCGACGGCCCGGATCACGTCTGGACTCAATTGCTGATTTCCGCGCCCGAACAGATGTCCCTGACCGCCGATCAGGGTGATGATCAGACGGCAGCGACGGCCGCGGATCCGGGTCAGGATCTCGGCGGCGGACAGATCCTGCCCGATAAGCCGGCCATTTTCCACCAGATCCACACCGAGCAAGGTATTTTCCAGACCCAGCTCCCCCATGCAGGCGGCCACCGTGCTCCCCGACCCCATCAGGTAGAGGGTATCGGGCTCCATCTGCTCCACCACGCCAGCGGCAAGATCGGCCAGCACCAGCTCCTCGGACTCCCGCCCCCCCTGCTTGACCGCCTGCACGTAGCGCAGATCCCCGGGCACCAGCAGCTGGCCGTAGTGGCGGGCGCGCACCTTGCCGGCGCGAAACGCCTCCTCGTCGATGTCCATCACCTCCGCATCCACCAGGCTCAGAAGCTCCCCTGCGATCATTCTGGCCGCCACCCGGCCGCTCGCCGCCGGCGTCACCCCGTAGACCCCGGAGTGGATTTTGCACCCCGCCGGGATGCCGAGCACATGGCAGGACTCCCCCACCGCCGCGCAGATGTCACGGGCGGTGCCATCGCCACCGGCGAAGAGCAGCAGATCCACCCCGGCATCGCGCAGGGCCAGGGCGGCAGCCCGGGTGTCCTCGGCGCTCGTCTGCGCCCCGGCAGGCCGATGGACAATGCGATGGGGCAGCCCCAGCTCGGCGGCGAGGTCGGCCCCCATCTCTTCGGCCACCGTCAGCAGCTCGAATGACGTGGTCAGCTCGCACAGGGGCAACAGGGCCTGGCGGGCCCGCTCCCGGGCCTTGGGGACGGCCCCGCGCGCCAGCGCCTCGGCGACCATGCCGTCACTGCCCTTGAGACCGACGGCCCCGCCGATGCCGGCGACGGGGTTGATGATGAGCCCTAATCGAAACATGTTTCCCTCCTGTTGGATCGCCGCCATTTTTATCTTTTCCCGCCACTGGGACAAGCCATGACCCCCTGCTAAAATGCGCGACTTCTACCTCAATCACTGTTCAACCAAGGTTCAATCATGCTGGAATGGATTGCTGACCCCTCCGCCTGGGTCGCGCTCGCCACCCTGACCCTGCTCGAGATCGTGCTCGGCATCGACAACATCATTTTCATCTCCATCCTGGTGGGTCGCCTGCCGGAAGCCCAGCGCCAGAAAGCGCGCATCCTGGGGCTGGGGCTCGCCATGGGCACCCGCATCCTGCTGCTGCTCTCCTTGGCCTGGGTGATGCGCCTCACCGAGCCCCTCTTCACCGTGCTGGGGGAAGCCATCTCGGGACGGGATCTCATCCTGCTGGTGGGGGGTCTGTTCCTCATCGCCAAGAGCACCCACGAGATCCACCAGAGCCTGGAAGGGGCCGCCGAAGAGGCGGGTGTGGTGAGCAAGACCGCGGGCTTCCTGTCCACCCTGGTGCAGATCGCCATCCTCGACATCATCTTCAGCCTGGACTCCGTCATCACCGCCGTGGGCATGGCGGATCATGTCCCTGTCATGGTGCTGGCCATCATCATCGCCGTCGGCGTCATGATGTTTGCCGCCAAGGCCATCGGCGACTTCGTCGATACCCACCCCACCATCAAGATGCTGGCCCTCTCCTTCCTTATTCTGGTCGGGGTGGCGCTGATGGCCGAAGGGCTGGATCTGCACATTCCCAAGGGTTACATCTACTTCGCCATGGCCTTCTCGCTGGTGGTGGAGATGATCAACATCCGCCTGCGCAGCCACCAGGAGCGGGCCAAGTAAACCGCGACCTGCCGAGAGATGGCCAAACAAAAAGCGCGACCCAGGGTCGCGCTTTTTTATTGCCCCGCCAACGGGGCGCCTTGGGCTCAGAGGGCGTTGCGAGCGGCCACGGCGTCCGCCAGGTTGCGCAGCAGCACCTCGGTATCGGCCCAGCCGATGCAGGCGTCGGTGATGCTCTGGCCGAAGGTGAGCTCGCACCCGTCCACCAGATCCTGGCGCCCTTCCACCAGATGGCTCTCCACCATGACGCCGAACACCGCCTTGCTGCCGGCACGCAGCTGACCGGCCACGTCCTCGGCCACCAGCATCTGGTTCTTGAACTGCTTGCTGCTGTTGGCGTGGCTGAAGTCGATCATCACTTTCTGGGGCAGACCCGCCTTGTCCAGACCACTCACCACCTCATCCACGTGACGGGCGCTGTAGTTGGGCTCGCGGCCACCGCGCAAGATGATGTGACAGTCCGGGTTGCCAGCGGTCGAGACGATGGCGGAGTGGCCGTACTTGGTCACCGACAGGAAGTGGTGCGGGGCGCTGGCGGCGCCGATGGCGTCGATGGCCACCTTGATGGTGCCGTCGGTGCCGTTCTTGAAGCCCACCGGGCAGGAGAGACCGGAGGCCAGCTCGCGGTGTACCTGGGATTCGGTGGTACGGGCGCCGATGGCACCCCAGCTCATCAGATCCGCCACGTATTGCGGGGTGATCATGTCGAGGAACTCGGAGGCGGTCGGCAGCCCCATGTCGTTGAGATCCAGCAAGAGCTTGCGACCCAGGCGCAGGCCGTCGTTGATCTGGCAGCTGTTGTCGAGGTAGGGGTCGTTGATCAGCCCCTTCCAGCCCACTGTGGTACGGGGTTTTTCGAAGTAGACCCGCATCACGATCTCCAGCTGATCTTTCAGCTCGTCGCGCAGCACCTTGAGGTGTTTGCCGTATTCCAGGGCGGCGACCGGATCGTGGATGGAGCAGGGGCCGATCACCACCAGCAGGCGATCATCGTCGCCGGCCAGGATGTTGTGGATGGCCTGACGGGATTCAAACACGGTGGCCGAGGCGGTGTCGGTCGCCGGAAACTTCTCAAGCACCGCAACCGGGGGCAATAACTCTTTGATTTCACTGATACGAACGTCGTCGGTTTGATGCTGCATGACCAAGTTTCCTGCTAGATGACTGCGATAAAGAGATCTCAATCTAGCCCTGTGCCGGGTCGGTGTAAATAGAAAATTACATTCTTCGGCAAGGAATTTTATTATCGCACCTTGCAAGTTTGCATAATGCTGCTAGGAGGCATGAAAAAAGCGGGGGGCAGAGATGAAAAGGCCCGCACGAAGCGGGCCGAAAGGGCTCAGGCCTGACTGACGCTGGCCAGCTTGTCGAAGTAGTCCGGGAAGGTCTTGGAGGTGCAACCCGGATCATTGATGGTGACCGGCGTATCGGAGAGCGCCACCAGGGAGAAGCACATGGCGATGCGGTGATCGTTGTAGGTGTCGATGGCCGCGTGTTTGAGCTGTGCGGGCGGGATCACGGTGATGAAGTCGTGCCCCTCCTCCACTTCCACGCCCAGCTTGCGCAGCTCGGTCGCCATGGCGTGCAGGCGGTCGGTCTCCTTCACCCGCCAGTTGTAGATGTTGCGGATGGTGGTGGTGCCCTCGGCAAACAGCGCCGTGGTGGCGATGGTCATGGCCGCATCCGGGATGTGGTTCATGTCCATGTCGATGCCGTGCAACGGCCCCTGCTCGGCCTCGATGAAGTCATCGCCCCAGGTGATGCGAGCCCCCATCTTCTCCAGTACGTCGGCGAAGTGGATGTCCCCCTGGATGCTGTGCTTGCCGATGCCGGTAACCCGCACCTTGCCCTTGATGGCGCCCGCCGCGAGGAAGTAGGAGGCGCTGGAGGCATCCCCTTCCACCAGGAAGTCCCCCGGGCTGACATAGGTCTGGTTGCCCTTGATGTAGAACACCTTGTAGTCGTCGTGCTCGATGACCACCCCGAACTGCTTCATGATGTGCAGGGTGATGTCGATGTAGGGCTTGGAGACCAGCTCCCCCTTGATGTGGATGCGGGTGTCGCCGGCCGCCATGGGGGCCGCCATCAAGAACGCCGTCAGGAACTGGCTGGAAACGGAGCCGTCGATGTGGACATCGCCACCCCAGAGCCCCTTGGCATCCACCACCAGGGGCGGATAGCCATCTTTCTTCAGGTACTGGATGTGGGCACCCGCTTCGCGCAGGGCATCCACCAGGTGGCCGATGGGGCGCTCTTCCATGCGCGGCTCGCCGCCCAGGGTGTACTCGCCGGAGCCCAGGCACAGGGCGGCGCACAGGGGGCGCATGGCAGTACCGGCATTGCCGAGGAACAGGTTGACCGGCGCCGAGACCGCGAAGCTGCGACCCAGACCATGCACGGTGCACTCGGTCTTGTCGGCGGAGAGCTTGTACTTGACGCCAAGCTGGGTCAGCGCCGCCAGCATGTGGCGGATGTCATCGCTGTCGAGCAGGTTGGTCAGCCGGGTGGTGCCCCGGGCCAGGGCCGCCAGCAGCAGGGCCCGGTTAGAGACACTCTTGGAGCCGGGCAGATTGACCACCCCGGCCACGCTAGAAATGGGTTCCAAACGCAACGAATTCATAGACTTCCTGTTCGATCTCAATTAAATCACCTGACCGGACGTTAACAGCCCGCGTCCCCCGCGGCAAGTTCGACAGTGGCACGACCGCGGGAGAGGGCAGCCTGGGTCAGGATGGGTCTGAAAAACAGACGCCGGGGAGTCCCCGGCGTCTGGCAATGGGGAGACACGCCTCAACCGTGGCGTTTGGCAAAGTCATCCATAAAGCTGACCAGGGCCTTGACCCCTTCCAGGGGCATGGCGTTGTAGAGGCTGGCGCGCATGCCACCGACGATGCGGTGTCCCTTGAGGGCCAGCAGACCGGCCGCTTCCGACTCCGCCAGGAACAGCTTGTCCAGGGCCTCGTTTTTCAGCTGGAAGGGCACGTTCATGCGGGAGCGGCAGGCCACATCCACCTTGTTGCCATAGAAGCTCGACTGATCGAGGTAGCCGTAGAGGAAGTCGGCCTTCTCCTTGTTGCGTGCTTCCATCGCCGCCAGGCCACCCTGCTCCTTGAGCCACTCGAACACCAGACCGGCCAGGTACCAGGCGTAGGTGGGGGGCGTGTTGAACATGGAGTCGTTCTTGGCGGTGAGCTGGTAGTCGAAGATGGACGGCACATCGGCGCGGGCCTGGTTCAGCAGGTCGTCGCGCACGATGGCGATGGCCAGACCAGAGGGGCCTATGTTCTTCTGGGCACCGGCGTAGAGGATGCCGAAGCGGCTCACGTCGAGGGGACGGGAGAGGATGGTGGAGGAGAGATCCGCCACCAGGGGCACATCGCCGGTGGCCGGGATGTCGAACATCTCGATGCCATCGATGGTTTCGTTCGGGCAGTAGTGCACATAGGCGGCATCCGCGCGAAACGCCGGCGTCGACAGCAGGTGGGAGACCCCCTGCTCGTTCTTGGCTACCCCCTGGAAGGTCTGGATGTCACCGTATTTCTGGGCTTCATCCACGGCGCTCTGGGCCCAGACGCCGGTCACCAGGTAATCCGCCTTCTTGTTGGCGCCACCCAGCAGGTTCATGGGCACGGCGGAGAACTGGCCGCGGCCACCGCCGTGCATGAAGAGCACCTTGTAGTTGTCCGGCACCGCCAGCAGGTCGCGCAGGTCCGCTTCGGCCTTCTCGGCGACCGCCATATAGGGCTTGCCGCGATGGGAAAGCTCCATGACCGAGGCTCCCAGCCCCTGGAAATTACAAAATTCGCGCTGGGCGCGCTCCATGACTTCAACCGGCAACATGGCGGGGCCGGCGCAGAAGTTGTAAATCTGTTTGCTCATGACGCTTTCCGTGAATGGATGTGTGTGATCGGTGACTCGAACGTTTTTACACGACAGCCCCCCGTGGGGGCAAAGGCTTTTTGGGATCCAGCGCAACCTTTTGCCCCGGCACCACCGGGCCCCCATCAGACAAAAGCCCTGAACGGGCCAGGGCTTGCAGAGAATATGCATGAAAACGGGGGCGAGACAGCACGGACGGCTTTGTTCGCCCCTTTGTGGCAAATTTACAGCTTGGCGGTGAGCTCCGGCAGCAGGGTGAAGAGATCCCCCACCAGACCGTAGTTCGCCACCTGGAAGATGGGGGCCTCGGCGTCCTTGTTGATGGCGACGATCACCTTGGACTCCTTCATCCCCGCCAGATGCTGGATGGCGCCCGAGATGCCCACCGCGATGTAGAGCTCGGGGGCCACCACCTTGCCGGTCTGCCCCACCTGCAGGTCGTTGGAGACATAACCTGCATCCACGGCGGCCCGCGATGCCCCGACGGCAGCCCCCAGCTTGTCCGCCAGGGCGTCGATGAGGGCAAAGTGCTCTTTCGAGCCGAGCGCCCGCCCGCCGGAGACCACCACCCGGGCCGCCCCGAGCTCGGGTCTGGCGGAGCGCACCGCACGCCGCTCGATGAGCCGGGTACGGCAGCGCACCTCAGCCACCGGCAGCGATTCCATCGCGGCACGCTCCTCCCCGGACCCGGCCTTGGCGAACGCGGTGGGCCGCACGGTGAGCACCTTGACGGGGGCGCTGCTCGCCACCCGGGCGATGGCGTTGCCCGCATAGATGGGACGCAGGAAAGTGTCGGGCCCCTCGATGCCGGTCACCTCGGCGATCATCTCCACCCCGAGCCTGGCCGCCACCCGCGGCAGCAGATCCTTGCCCTGGCTGCTGGCCGCCATCAGGCAGTGCTGGTAGTCCCTGGCCACCTCGGCGAGCAGTCTGTCGACCCCGTCGTTGAGCCCCTCCGCCAGCATGGGATGTTCTGCCAGCAGCACCCGGTTTACCCCCGTGAGGGCGGCGGCCTGCTCCCCCGCCTCCGTCAGCCCCTGCCCCAGCAGCAAGAGGTGCACCTCGCCCCCCAGGCGCCCCGCCGCCGTGACCAGCTGGGCCAGGTTGTCGGCGATCCGCCCCTGATGATGTTCCGCAATCACAAGTACGCTCATGGCAGCACCTTCATGTCATCCATTGATCCCTTGCTCCCCTGGGCCGCTGCCCCATGCATGGCGCTCACGCCTGCGGGAGGCATCCCTCTCATGCCCCTGCCCATCAGAGCACCCGGGCTTCGTGCTTGAGCTTGTCCAGCAGCTCGTCCACCGAGCCCACCCTGATGCCGGCGCTGCGCACCGGTGGCGCCATCACTCCGAGCTGCCGTGTCTGGTCGGCCGGCACCACCCCGAGGGCGGCAAACGGCTGGCTCTCCAGCGGCTTGCGCTTGGCCTTCATGATGTTGGGGAGGGAGGCGAAGCGCGGCTCGTTGAGGCGCAAGTCCACGGTCACCACGGCGGGCAGCGCCATGCCGAGGGTCTCGAGGCCACCGTCTATCTCGCGGGTCACCTGCAATTCCCCCTCCACCAGCCTGATGGCGGAGGCGAAGGTGGCAAGCGGCCAGTCATTGAGGGCGGCGAGCATCTGCCCTACCTGATTGTTGTCAGAATCGATGGACTGTTTTCCGAGCAGCACCAGGTCGGGCTGCTCCTGCCCGCACACCGTTTGCAGGGCCCGGGCCACGGTGAGCGGGGTCAGGGTCTCGTCGGTGACATAGTGCAGCGCCCGATCCGCCCCCAGCGCCAGGGCATGGCGCAACTGCTCGGCCGCCGCCTCGGGGCCGAAGGTCACCACCACCAGCTCGGATGCCACGCCGGCTTCCCGCAGCCTGACCCCCTCCTCCACCGCGATTTCACAAAACGGGTTGATGCCCATCTTCACATTGGCGAGCTCCACATCGGAGCCATCCCCCTTGACCCGGATCCTGACGTTGTAATCAACGACCCGTTTGACTGCGACCAGCAGCTTCATGGCGGTCATCCCTCATACCTGTTGTGTGGGTCCACCTTGTCGTCACTCACTTTTCTGCTGACAAAGTGGTTTACGTTTACGTAAACTACCAGCACTACCCTAGGCCAAGTCGAGCGCAGAGGCAAGATGGAACGCGAAGCAATGGAATTTGATGTCGTCATCGTCGGTGGCGGCCCGGCAGGCCTGAGCGCCGCCATCGCATTGAAGCAGCAGGCCCCGGCCCTCTCGGTCTGCCTGCTGGAGAAGGGGGCCGAAATCGGCGCCCACCTGATCTCCGGCGCCCTGCTCGATCCCGTCGCCCTCAGGGAGCTGCTGCCAGAGAGCTGGCAGGAAGCCCCCCTCGGCGTGCCGGTGACGGATGATCAGGTCCATCTGCTGCAAAGCAACACCCGCTCCCTGCAACTGCCCCACTGGGCGGTGCCGCCCCGCATGCACAACGACGGCAGCCACATCATCAGCCTCGGCACCCTCTGCCGCTGGCTCGGCAAGCAGGCCGAGGCCCTCGGTGTCGAGATCTACCCGGGCTTTGCGGCGAGTGAGCTCATCGTGGAAGAGAACAGGATAAGAGGGGTGGTGACCGGCGATCTTGGTCTCGACAAGGAGGGCAACCCCAAGCCGGATCACGTGCCCGGCATGGCCCTGTATGGCCGCTATACCCTGTTTGCCGAAGGGGCGCGCGGCCACCTCGGCAAACAGCTGATCGCCCGATTCCATCTGGAAAATAGCGCCCAGCCGCAGCATTACGCCATCGGCTTCAAGGAGGTGTGGCAGGTGCCTGCGGGACAATCCCATCCTGGGCGGGTGCTCCATGGCAGCGGCTGGCCCCTTGGTGAGGGAAAGGGCAACAAGAGTCAGGGGGGCTTCTATCTCTATCATCTGGCCCAGGATCAGGTGGCAGTTGGCCTTATCGTCGATCTCAACTACCAGAATCCCTGGCTCAGCCCCTTTGACGAATTCCAGCGTCTCAAGCACCACCCCCTTATCGCGGCAACGTTGCAGGGGGGCGAGCGCATCAGCTACGGCGCACGGGCCATCACCAAGGGGGGCTGGCACTCATTGCCGCGCATGCACTTTCCCGGCGGCCTGCTCATCGGTTGTGACGCGGGCACCCTGGACTTCTCCCGCATCAAGGGGATCCACACCGCCATGAAGTCCGGCATGGTGGCGGCCGCGACGGTCGCCATGGCACTGCGAGGAGGGGATGAAGGGGGACGGGATCTGGCCGAGTTTCAGGACGCGCTGCTGCAAAGCTGGCTGACCCGGGAACTGAAGAGGGCCCGCAACGTTGGGGCCGCCCTGCACCGCTTCGGCCCCTGGCTCGGCGGCGCCTTCAACTGGCTGGAGCAGCGACTCTTTGCCTTGACCTCTCCTTTTACTCTGCTGGACAAGGAGCCGGATTACCGCCAGCTGCGCCTGGCCAGCCGTTGCAAGCCCATCGACTACCCCAAACCCGACGGCAAGCTCAGCTTCGACAAGCTCTCCTCCGTCTATCTGGCCAGCACCAGCCACGACGAGGATCAACCCTGTCACCTGACCCTTCAGGACGCGCGCATTCCGGTCGAGGTCAACCTGCCCACCTGGGCCGAACCCGCCCAGCGCTACTGCCCGGCGGGGGTGTTCGAGATCCTTGATGGGGATACCCGGCCAAGGCTGCAGATCAACGCCGCCAACTGCATTCACTGCAAAACCTGCGACATCAAGGATCCCAGCCAGAATATCGTCTGGACGCCGCCCCAGGGCGGCTCGGGCCCCAACTACCCCAATCTGTAACAGGCTTGCCCACGCACACCAGAGCAGATAACAAGGAGACGCAGCCCCGGAACACCGCCCGGAGACCGTTTCCTGCGCTTGGCCGGGGGCTGTCGCAGGGCGACCAGCAACCCGCCATTCCCGCCGGTGAGCCCGGGCCCTCCCCCACACCAGGGCGAACAAAGGAGGCGACGCCGGGATCGCCCGTTTCGGGGTCGCCACGGCTGATCCGACCTCGCCGCTTTTTTGAGCGAACAGGCTGAACCCCTGATGAATAGGCCCTGACAAGCGGGTCCCGCCCCTGTATAGTTCGCCGCATTCAGGTTGTCCATCGGCCTCGTTATGCTATTTCATGGGATCGCTTTCCGTGCGATCTAAGGCCGCATGAACCTGTGCAACCATCCCTGATTACCCATGACTTCTTAAGGGGGGACAGATGATCACCGCCTACATTCTCAACAACAAGGTGCTGGACATAGTCACGCTCGGGCCGGATGACATCGTTCCCGACAACACCGTCTGGCTGGATGCCTACAAGCCGGACACTGCGGAGCGAGAATGGTTGACGGGCCTGTTCCTGGAGGAGGTGCCGGACAAGGAGGAGCTCGATGACATCGAGGCATCCGCCCGCTTCTACTGGGACACCGATGGTCTGCACATCCACTCCCTGTTTCCCCAGCGCATCGGTCGCGACACCAAGGGGGTGCACGTCTCTTTTACCCTGCGCAACAACCTGCTGATCAGCATTCGCGAGGATGACATCGGCCTGGTGCGTCTGCTGCGCCACTACATGCGTCAGGACAGGCTGGAGGTCGAAGATGCCCTCGACATCCTGCTGGAGGTGCAGAACCTCAAGGTGGAGTACCTCTCGGATCTCATCGAGGATGGGTACAAGACCCTGGAGAACACCGCCGATCAGATCTTCGAGCCGGACCAGATCAACCCCATGCTCAAGGAGCTGATGGCCCAGGAAGAGGCCAACGGCCAGATCCGTCTCTCCCTGCACGATACCCGCCGCGCCCTGCGCTTCCTCAAACGCAGTCTGCGCCAGCGCATGACGGGAGAGCAGAACAAGTGGATCGACGAGATGCTGCACGACGTGGAATCCCTGCTGCCCCATACCCAGTTCCTGTTCGACAAGATCAACTTCCAGCTGGAGGCCTCCATGGGGGTGACCAATCTGGAGCAGAACAAGGTGATCAAGATCTTCTCGGTAGCCGCGGTGATCTTCCTGCCGCCGACGCTTATCGCCAGCATCTACGGCATGAACTTCGGCCGCATGCCGGAGCTCGCCTGGGAATACGGCTACCCCCTCTCTCTGGTGCTGATGGTGATGTCATCGCTGGGCACCGGTCTCTTCTTCAAGCGAAAAGGCTGGCTGTGACGCCGGAACCCGGCAACTAAAGACTGCGGATTGGGGGGCATGGCCCCCCGATTAATTCCCGGCCGTTGCCGGCCTTGCAATGGCCTGCCCTGTGCCCCATATCCCCTTCATCACTCGCACTGCATGAATGGATACCGGGCCACCATGACCCTCTACCCCGAACACCGTTACGACGATCACGGCCAGTTGCGCCCCCCGCTCTGGTTCTGGCCCATCGCCCTCTTGCTGACCCGCTCGGTCTGGCTGTTTCTGATGGCGGGGGTCACCCGGGAGAGTGGCAGCGCCATCCTGACCCTCTTCTACCCGGACAAGCTCACCCTCTATATCAGCCTGCTGACGGACGTGCCCGCCATGCTGGCGCTGCTCGCCTGCGGCGGCACCCATCGCCAGACCCACAGTGCCAGAGCCTGGCTCAGACGCCACAGCCCCTTGCTGCTGCTCTGCTCTGCCGTCAGTGGCCTGCTGATGCAACTGCACAGCCTCAATCTGCAGCAGTGGTCGTTCAACTGGTCCACCGCCCTGGTGCTGATCGCCAGCCTCTGGGCGCTCTGGTATCTGCTGAGAAGCCGCCAGTTGCGGGATTACGCCCTGGATCAGCCCCACTGACAGGCTGGTTCACTGGCGCGTGACCCGGATCTGCAGAGTCTGGCGCTCGCTGCCGCTGGCCCTGCCCATGCCTGATGGATTGGCGATCGCGGCCTCCCGGCTGCCTTGGGTTGTGGAAAGCTCCCCCACCGTCAGCCACTGGCCCGGGGCGCCGCTCACCTCGGTGGCACTCTGGCCGGTGTGTATGTTGCCCCGCTCCACTCTTGCCTGTTCACTGCTGAGGGCCACCTGCACCCTGTCCCCTATCAGGGTCGCGGTGGCGTAGAGACCGTTCATCAGCGGCATCATGCCCACCACCCTTCCCCCCTGCCACTGGTAAAAGGTGACCGGCTGATAGGACCCCATCTGCAACAACACGGGCCGCCCGGAGAGGCCACGCACCTGCCAGTTGTCACTCTGGCTGCGTTCATAGTGCCGGGCATCCCCCTCCAGCAGCCACTGCCGTTTGGCATCCAGGCCCAGCCCCACTCCGGCCTGCTGACTGCTGGAGGCGCCATCCACCCGCCACTCGATGAGCAGGCTTTGGGGCGGCTGGTTCACTTGCGCCAGGGTACGCTCGGCCTCCTGCAACTGGGCGGGGGTTCCGCTCAGTACCAGCTGGTTGCCCATGGCGCTCACCCCGAGATCCGGGTAGATCTCCTTGAGCGTCTGCACCGCGGCATCCGCCTCGAATACCGGTATGACCTTCACTTCGGCCCTCAGGGGCAATGCCAGCAACAGGCAGCACCCCAGCCCCCAATACCCTGATCCAGCGCGCATCTTCTCCTCCCGGCGTTCACCGCCACCCTCTCGCTTCCTGCCATCATGGTCCATGGCGCCTCGATTGCAACGGGCCTGGTATGCATCCCCACACAGAGGCACCAGATAAAGACTCGTTAAGATACCAATCAATACAAATAAAAATGGTTATCATTTGTTGTCACAACAAAAACCCTCGGATACAATTCGGACTCATTTTTTCGAGTCAGCCTCTGATGAAGCCAGAATCCGTCGCATCCACCCCTGCCGCCATCCACCTGGCGCTGCTCATCAACATGCTCTCCATGGGCTGCATGATGATGGTGATGCCCCTTGGCCCGGAACTGGTAACCCGCCTGGGGATGCTCCCGGAGCAGACAGGTTACTTCAGCGGCGGCGCCACCCTGGGCGCCGCCCTGCTGGGCCTCCTGGCCGCCCCCTGGCTCGATCGGGTCAACCGCAAACCCGCCCTGCTGGTACTGCTGGTCCTGCGCTTCCTGCTCTTGATGGCTTGCGCCCTGGCCGAGGATAGCCAGACCCTGCTGCTGATCTTTATCCTGTCCGGCTGCGTGGCCGGCCCCCTGGGGGCCATCCTGATGGCGGCGGTGCTGGATCTGGTACCGCCCGCCGAGCGGGGCCGCCGTCTCGCCTACGTGGGCATGGCGTTTTCCCTGGCCGCCATTCTGATCGTGCCCGCGGCCCTCGTGCTGGCCCAGTGGTCTGGCTGGCAGAGCCCCTTCCTCTTGTTCGGTGCTGGCGGCCTGCTGCTGGCCCTGCTGTGTGCCATCTGGCTGCCGTCCCTGCCGGTCAACCGGGCCCCGGCAGGCCAGGGGATGCGCCAGTTGCTGGGGTCACCGCTCTGCCAGGGAGCCCTTTTCATCCTCTGCCTGCAGATGTTCGGCCACTTCCTGCTCATTCCGCACTTTGCCAACTACTTCCAGTTCAACCTGGGTTTCCCGCGCGAGCAGATCGCCAGCCTCTATCTGTGCGGCGGCCTTGCCAGCATGGCCACCATGCGCCTGTGCGGCGGCTGGATCGATCAGGGCCGCGCCCAGGGCGCCATCCTGCTCACCAGCCTGGCCCTGGCCCTGATCACCCTGGTGGGCTTTGCCTTGCCGGCAGGCCTGCCTCTCTATCTGCTGTTCACCCTTTTCATGGCCCTGAGCTCCGCCCGTGCCAGCACCACCCTCGCGGTCACTGCGGCCATTCCGGCCCCCCATCAGCGCGCCGCCTTCATGTCTTTCCAGGGCTCGGTCACCAATGTGGCGGCGGGCCTCGGCAGCCTGCTCTCCGCCAGATATCTGGTCTCCGACGAGGGGGGCGCCCTGCACGGTTTCCCCACCCTGGCCTGGATCAACATTGCGTGCACCCTGGTGGCCTGCGCCGGTGTCTGGTTCCTCATCCGGGGCCTGAAGCGCACAAGAGATAACAATAATCCTGCCTCTGGCACCGCCAGACAAGGAAGTCAGTGAGCACCGGATCAGAAGAATCCGGACCCCATAACCTCAGTTATATCCATGGAGTTTTTGACAATGCAGTTGCAGCACGGCCTCTTTAAACTGAACCCCATTCTGCTCTCCCTTGGTCTGCTGGCCGTACCGGGCCTGGCCCAGGCCGAGTCCGTCAAGGCCAACGAGACGGTGGTGGTCACCGCCACCCAGACCAAGCACACCGAGCTGACCGCCCCGGCCAGCGTCTCCGTGGTCACCCGCGCCGATCTGGACAAGATGAACGTCAACAACATCGGCGATGCCCTCAAGCACGTTCCCGGTGTCAACATCATCGGCACCAACCCCACGGGTCGCAACGAGATCAAGATCCGCGGCATGGGCGGTGACTACACCCTGCTGCTGGTCAACGGCAAGCGGGTCAACGCCCGCGAGACCCTGGGCAGCTCCTTTGGCAACGACTTCGACTTAAGCTCCATCCCCATGGCCGCCATCGAGCGCATCGAGGTGATCCGCGGTCCCGTCTCCTCCCTGTACGGGGCCGATGCCCTCGGCGGCGTGGTCAACGTGATCCTGCGCCAGGCCAAGGAGAACACCGAAGCGGCCGTCGGCTACACCCACACCATGCCCACCAAGGGGGATGGCGGGGATGCCAACCAGGGTAGCGCCTTCGTCTCCGGCGCCCTGATCGACAACAAGCTGCTGGGCAGCGTGGTGGTGGAAGGCTATCAGCGGGATCGCTGGAAGAGCGAGCAGTCCAACAACCCGGATGCCGACGCCCTGGAGAAACGGGAAGTGGTCAACGTGCTCTCCAGCCTGAAGTGGCTGGTGGCCGACAACCAGGACATCGACTTCGATCTGGGTTACAACCAGAACGACATGGACAGCTACTTCAACAACGTGCCCCGTGCCCCGACCGCACCGGCCACCCCCCACAACGTGCAGAAACTCGATCGCCTGAGCCTGGGGCTGACCCACAACGGCCGTTGGGAACACTTCGACAGCCGCGCTCGTTACTACTTCGAGCAGACCGATCTGATGGATGACTCCCAGCTCAACGGTGGCGCCGCCGACATCACCCAGACCAACAACACGGTGGATGGCCAGTTGAGCGGCTACCTCGGGGATCACCTGCTGACCTCAGGTGCAGAGTTCCGCAAGACCGAGCTGGAGCACAGCCGCAGCATCCAGAACGGCAGCGTGGATGCGAGCCAGAGCGCTCTCTACCTGCAAGACGAGTTCGGCTTTGGGGATCTGGCCCTGACGCTCTCCGGCCGTCTGGATCACCACGAGACCTATGGCAACGAGTTCAGCCCCCGTGCCTACGCCCTCTACTCCCTGAGTGACGAGTGGGTGATCAAGGGCGGCGCCGGCAAGGCGTTCAAGGCCCCGACCCTGGCCCAGTCCAGCGAAGGGTTCGCCACCACCGCCTGCCGCGGCGCCTGCAAGGTGATAGGCAACCCGGATCTGAAGCCGGAAACCTCCGTCAGCTACGAGCTTGGCACCGCCTACAACGCCGATCGCTTCGGCGCAGGGGTGACCGGCTTCCACAACGAGATCGAGGATCTGATCCAGAGCGATCAGTGGGGCCCGGGCTACCGTCCGACCGTCATGACCTACCTCAACGTCAAGAAGGCCCGCATCAAGGGGCTGGAGCTGACCGGCTGGTTCGACGTGCTGGACAACGTGCAGCTGACCGGCAACCTGACCCTGCTGGACTCCGAAGACAAGAGCACGGGTGACGATCTGGCCAAGACCCCGGATCACACCGGCAACATCGGCCTGGACTGGAAGGCGAGCGACGTGGTCAGCGCCAACCTGGCCTGGCAGTATGTCGGCAGCCAGGTGATCAAGGTGCCGGCCCGCAACGCCCAGGCATTCACCTCCAAGCACTACCAGACCCTGGACGTGAACACCAAGTGGACCGTCACGCCGGCCCTGGACTTCAAGCTCGGCATCACCAACCTCACCAACACCCAGCGTGACGAGGTGGCGACCGACGCCGACTTCATCCTGGAAGGTCGCACCGTCTACGCAGGGGTCGATTACAAGCTGTAATCCATCCTGTCTGCGGGAGCCCCGGTCGCGGGGCTCCCTTTTTGCGTTTCTGCCTCCCCGAATTCAAGGAGTCATTGAGTGCTCAGATACCAAGCTCGGCTGTTCTGGCTCGGCGTGCTGCTCCTCTTCCTGCTGATTTGTCTGTCACTGGCCACCGGGGCCGGTGTCTATGGTGGCCGCGAGGTCGCCGGTTTCCTGATGGGCGATCCCGCCTTCGTGGCCGATGAAAAGCTCGCCATGATAGTCCATACCCTGCGCCTGCCCCGTACCCTGGCAGCCCTGGTGGTGGGGGCGTCACTCTCCCTGGCGGCCTCCATGCTGCAAAGTGCCACCCGCAACCCTCTGGCCGAACCCGGCCTGCTCGGGGTCAATGCCGGCGCCGTCTTTGCTCTGGTGATCGGCCTCACCTGGTTTGGCGTCGAATCCGCCTACGGGTATCTGCTCTGGTCCGGCATGGGGGCCCTGCTCGGCAACCTCATCGTGCTGGGCCTCGGCCTCATGGTGGGGCGCTCCAACCCCCTCAAGCTCATCCTGGTAGGGGTCGCCCTCTCCGCCACCTTCGGCGGTCTTTCCAACTTCCTGCTGCTCTCCAACCGGGTGGTGCTGGAGCAGTTCCGCTTCTGGAACTTAGGGTCCCTTGCCGCCTCCAGTCTGGAAGCGGTACTCACCGTGGTCCCCTTCGCCCTGGCCGCCCTGCTGCTGACCCTGGCGCTCTGTCGCCCTCTCACCCTGATGCAGATGGGGGATCACCAATCCAGGGCCCTCGGCATCCGCCCCACCCGGGTGCGGATCGGCGTGCTCCTGGCCGCAACGCTCTTCACCGCCTGCGCCATCGCCATTGCTGGTCCCATCGGCTTTGTCGGCTTCCTCGCCGCCTACTGCGCCCGCCTGGTGGAGCCGGTTCGCCTCGCCATCCAGGTGCGCTTCTCCGCCCTGTTCGGGGTGCTCTTTCTGCTCGGTGCCGATGTGCTGGCCCGCTGGCTTATCCAGCCCTACGAGCTGCCCAACGGCGTCATTCTGGCGCTCATCGGGGCGCCCGTGCTCATCCTGGTGGTGCGCAGCGGCGGCTTCCGCTCCCTGCTGGCCGTCAAATAAGGTGCAACGCCCATGAAAAACTCTCTCTCACTCCCGAGCGGCACCCTCTGCCTTCGCCTTGGCAGCCACACCCTGTTGCTGCACCGCCGCGCCTGGCTCATCACCCTGGGGCTCCTGGTCGCCCTCACCCTGCTCTCCCTGCTGGCCCTCACCCTGGGTTCCGGCAAGATCACCATGATGGGGGTGATCCAGACCCTGCTCGGGGAGGGAAGCCGACTTGATCAGGTGACCGTCTTCAAGATCCGCCTGCCGCGCCTGTTGGCGGTGCTGGTGGCCGGCGCCGCCATGGGACTCTCGGGCTGCCTGGTGCAGACCCTGGTGCGAAACCGCCTCGCCACCCCGGACATGATCGGGGTCAACGAGGGGGCATCCCTTGCCATCATCATCTTCTCTCTCTATCTGACCCTGGGCACCTGGCCCTGGTGGGCCGCCCCCTTCGGCGCCCTGCTTGCCGCCGTCGTGCTCTATGCCCTGTGCAACAAGCCGGGGGAGCAGGGCTACCTGTTCGTGGTGATCGGCATCGGGGTCTCGGAGCTGATGAACGCCCTCGGCCAGTTCGTCATGTCCACCCAGTCCCTGGTGCACCTCACCAGCCTCTATCTGTGGAACATGGGCAACTTCGTCGGTCAGGGCTATGGCACCCTGCTGCCGGTAAGCCTGCTGCTCCTGCTCATCTGTCCCTGGACCGTCTGTCTCTCCCGCTCCCTCGGCGTGCTGCGCCTGGGACCGGTGACGGCCAGCACCCTCGGGGTCAACGTGAACCGGGTCCAGCTCGGGGTGCTGGCCCAGGCCATCATCGTCGCAGCCCTTGGCACCGCCATCGGCGGCCCCGTGGTCTTCATTGCCATGGCGGCCCCCATCCTTGCCTCCTGGCTCAGCCGGGATCGCATCGTGCCGCTCTGGATTGCCGCCCTGTGCGGCGCCCTGATGCTGCTCGCAAGCGACACCCTGGTGCGGGTGCTGGCCAGCCCCCACGAGGTGGCCACCGGCATCATGACCCGCATTCTCGGCGGCCTGCTGCTGCTCTTCATCCTGCTCAAAGATCGCCAGAGGGCCGACTGACCATGGCATTCATCCATTTTCAATACAGACCGAGGGCCGCCCGATGACGCTCACCGTAAACCGACTCCAGTTCGGCTACCCGCAAAAGACCATCTTCAAGGAGATCTCCTTCTCCCTCCCCCGGGGCAAGCTGGTGGGGATCGTCGGCCCCAACGGCGGCGGCAAATCCACGCTGCTCAAGCTCCTTGCGGGACAGGAGCAGCCCCGGTCCGGGGAGATCCTGCTCAAGGAGAAGCCACTCGGTGCCTATGGCGCCAAAGCCCTGGCTCGGGAACTCGCCTATCTGCCCCAACGTCCCCTGGTCCCCCCCGGTATCCTGGTGGAGCAGCTGGTGCAATATGGCCGCCATCCCCATCAGGGCTGGTTCAATCAGTGGAGCGAGGAAGATGCTCGCATGGTGGACTGGGCCCGGGAGCGGATGCAGCTCGATGCCATCTGGCACCAGAGCGCCAGTTCGCTGTCCGGCGGTCAGGCCCAGCGGGTGTGGCTCGCCATGGTGCTGGCCCAGGATGCGGACATCATCTTGCTGGACGAGCCCACCAGCGCGCTGGACATCGGCCACCAGACCGAGGTGATGGAGGCCATCCATCGGGTCGCCGCCGAGGGCAAGACGGTGCTTATCGTCATCCACGATCTCGCCACCGCCGCCCGCTACTGCGACGAGCTGATTGCCCTGGGGGATGGCGCCATCCAGGCCATGGGCCCGGCCCGGGAGGTGGTGACCAAGCCCCTCATCGATCGCCTCTACCAGACCGATGTGGACATACTGCACGCCCCCGGCGACGGGGCCCCTGTCATCGTGCCCCGCCGACGGGCTGACGAAGTGCCTCGCCTGCGCGCCGA
Source organism: Aeromonas sp. R7-1 (assembly GCF_040908115.1). Lineage (NCBI taxonomy): Bacteria > Pseudomonadati > Pseudomonadota > Gammaproteobacteria > Aeromonadales > Aeromonadaceae > Aeromonas > Aeromonas sp. R7-1. The sequence goes on from NZ_JBFODD010000019.1 coordinate 153,018, forward strand.
CCATGGCGTGTCGGCCTGAGCCATACCCTGTGCCAGAGAAAGAAACCGCCTGATGGCGGTTTCTTTCTCTGGGCTTTGCGTTGGCGTTATCCGGGCGCTGGCATCGTGCTCACAGCAGCAAGACGGTGAGCACGCCCCCCGGCAGGGCTTGCCAGTGCAGGGTGCAGCGCCAGCCAGCTGGCAGGGCCGGCGTCAGCGGGCATTTGAGCTCCAGGGTGAGAGTCTGCGCCGTCATGGCGAGCCAGCGGGCATCGAGAAAGTCAAAGTAGCGCCCCACCCGGGGATAGAGCCCCTTGAAGAGGCTCTCCTTGGCGGAAAACACCAGGGTCACGCCCTCTGCCAGGCTCAGCTGGGCGTCGTGAACCCCCGCCTCCAGCCGTCCCCACTCCTCCCCATCCATGATGCCGGGCCAGAGCTGCGCCCCTTGGTCGCCATCGAGCCAGGCCTCCAGATCCAGCCCGATTCCCTCCTGGCCCGGACGCACCGCACACAGGGCCACCCCCTCTCCCGCCAGCCGGCTGTGGCTGATGCTCCCCTCCACCCCTTCAGGCCAGAGTGGCTCCCGGGCCGCTCCGATGGCCACGCTGCATCCTGCAAGACCGAAGGGACGCAGGGCCTCACGGGCTGCGAGACGCCCTGCCAGAAACTCCCCGAGGCGCTTGGGGGCAGCCCCCTGCAATGAAGCAGGCAGGATGATGCCCTGGGCCCCAAAGCACTCCGGCGAGAAGGCGGCGGGCTCAAAACAGACCCGATGAAGAGGCAGCGTCTCCAGGCCCGGCAGGCACAAGGTATCGGATTGACGGACAAAGGATCCATCGAGTGAGGGACAACGAGGCAACATGCAAGGCTCCTGACAGGGGCCTGCGATGGTACCAAAGCAAGCCGATGTCATGCCACAAATACAAATGACAACGCTTCTCACTTGCTTTGTGGTAGCATGTCCCCGCCCATTCGGGGCTGGCCGGGCGGCTCTCAGGCACTTTCCACAGACTCCGGCCCACCGATTTCACCCATAAGGATGTCACCATGAAGATCTTCTCCCCGCTGGCCACCTTGCTCATGCTGGCCAGCCTGACGGGCTTCCAGGCCCAGGCGGGCAGCCGCCAGGTCATCGATGCCAACGGCCAGCCCCAGAGCGTCCCCGATTCGCCCCGGCGGGTCGTCGTGTTGAGCGAACTCGATCTCGACAGCGCCCTGACTCTGGGGGTGCAGCCGGTGGGCACCGTCAATGGACGCGGCCAGTCCACCCTGCCCCGCTATCTGCTGGACAAGGCGGGCAAGGAGATCGCCGTGGTCGGGGATCTGGACAACCCCAATCTGGAGACCCTCATCGATCTGGAGCCGGACCTCATCCTCACCGGCCAGACCAAGCCCGAGCTCCTGGCCCTGCTCAAGGAGATCGCCCCCACCGTCGTCACCGGCAACTGGGGCGAGCCCTGGAAAACCGTGTTCGGTCGCAGTGCCGACGCGATGAACCGGGGGGCCGAGGCCAAGGCGTTCCTCACCCGGTATGAGGCCCGCCTGGCAGAGGCCCGCAGCAAGCTCGCCCAGCATCAGGGGGAACAGATGAGCATAGTGCGCTGGAACCCCAAGGGGCCGAGCTACATGCACGGCGGCACCTTTGCCAGCAGCGTGGTCACCGAGATGGGGCTCACCCGCCCCTCCCACCAGATTGGCGACAAGAGCCCCCACTCCCCGGCCCTGAGCCTCGAATCCCTCAACCTGCTGGACGGTGACTGGCTGGTGATCGGCACCCTCAGCACCAGCGGGGATGCGGTGGATGCCATGAAGCAGGCCGAGCAGACCCCGGCCTTCCAGCAGCTCGGCGCCATCAAGGGCAAGCGCTTCGGCGCCGTGGACGGGTCACTTTGGACCTCCACCGGCGGCCCCCAGGCGGCCCTCAAGGTGATCGACGACGTCGAGCGCCTGCTCACCAAGGCGGATGCCGCCCCCATCGCTCACTAAGCCCCCTCGGTTTACAGCCAACAAGAAGCCCGCATGATGCGGGCTTCTTTTTTATCCATCGCTCTTACCGTCCGGCAAGGCCGCCTACTCGGGCAAGGGCAGCGCCTTTCTGTCGAGCTTGCCGCTGCCGGTCTTGGGCAGGGCATCCAGCAGGATGAGCCGCGCCGGCACCATGTAGTGCGGCAGCGTCGCCTGCAGCCCCTTGCGCAGGGCGAGGCGATTAAGGGTCACCCCGCTTTTCGCCTCCACGTAGCCCACCAGCATGGCCTCGTTCCCCTCGCCCACCAGGCGCACAGCCGCCTCCTGCACCCCGGCCTGGCGGCGCAGTCCCGCCTCCACCTCGCCGAGCTCGATGCGAAAGCCCCGCAGCTTGACCTGATCGTCGCGCCGTCCCAGATAGAGGAAGCGGTCCGCCCCAAGGAGGCGCACCCGATCGCCAGTGCGATAGAGGCGATGGGTGGCAAGGCGCAGGAAGGCGGCGCTGGTCAAGGCAGGCTTGCGCCAGTACCCCTCGCACAGGGCCGGGCTCTCGATGCAGAGCTCGCCACACTCCCCCTCTGCCACCGGCTGCCCCGCCTCGTCCAGCACCCAGTGCCGATAGCCGGGCAGGCTGTGGCTGATGGTGATCTGGCCATCAGTCGGTGGCCAGCGCACCTCGCTCACCAGGGACCAGACGGTGGCCTCGGTCGGCCCGTAGCAGTTCCACAGTCGCCGGGTGCGGGCACAGAGCTGCTCGGCCAGACCTGGGTCCAGCGCTTCGCCGCCGCACAGGGCGGTGAGGGTATTGCGCCCCTGCCAGCCAGCCTTGAGCAGCATGCGCCAGCAGGCCGGGGTGGCCTGCAGCCAGTTGATGGAGGGGTCTGCCTCGAGCAGGGCCTGCATCCCCAGGGGATCCTTGTTGTGCTCGCCCCCGGCCACCGTCAGCCGGCCACCGCTCCAGAGCGGCCCCAGCATCTCCAGCAGGGAGATGTCGAAGGCCGGGGTGGTGATGAAGAGCCAGTGGCAGCTCGGTGATAATCCAAGCCGCTCGCGGATCCCATCGAGGAAGCAGAGCAGGGCCCGCCGGCTGATGACCACCCCCTTGGGCTCGCCGGTGGAGCCCGAGGTGAACATCATGTAGGCAGCCAGGGCATCATTCACCTGGGGCCAGGAGACGGGCCCTGCCGCTGCCGGCCCGTCGAGGGTACGCAGCGGACAACCGAAGGCGGGAGCCGGTCTGTCGCCGTCGCAGATCACCGCCGACAGGCGCGCCTGGCGGGCGATCCCCTGCAGTCGTTCCACCGGAAAATCCGGTTCAAGGGGCACGAAGGTGAGACCGAGGCGCAGGCAGGCCAGCAGGCTGGCCACCAGATCGGGGCCGCGGGAGAGATAGAGGCCAACCCGCTCCCCCACAGCCAGCCCCTGCAATCGGGCGGCAATCTCGCCGACCCTGACATTGAGCGCGCCGTAGCTGAGCCACTGCTCACCTGATCCGCCCTCACTGATGCCAGCCACGCCCATGCGGATGGCGGGGGCCAGCGGGCTGGCGGCCAGACAGGCCGCCA
>NZ_JBFODD010000002.1:0-5293 GCF_040908115.1 Aeromonas sp. R7-1
CTCGAGGCTCCCTTTTTTCATGGGCGGGCAGGTACTCTGCGGCTAGAACCAGAAGCCGATGATGAAGGAGCCCGCCAGGGTCAGCATGACGTTGGCCACCGCATAGGTGCCGGCGTAGCCGAGCGCCGGGATAGAGCTGTTGGCCGCCTCGTTCACCACGTCCATGGCCGGGGCGCAGGTACGAGCCCCGGTGATGGCACCGAGCAGCAGGGCCGGGTTCATTTTGAGCACCCAGACACCGAACAGGTAGCCTACCAGCACCGGCAAGGTGGTCACCAGCATGCCGGAGAAGAGCACCACCATCCCCACTTCGCTCAGGTGATCGAGGATGCCGCCCCCCGCCTTGAGGCCGGTGCTCACCATGAAGACGGCGAGCCCGAGATCCTTGGCAAGACGCAGGGCCCCCGGTGGCACATAGCCCACCGTGGGGTGGTTGGCACGCAGGTAGCCCATCAGGATCCCCGCCAGCAGCAGGCCGACGGCATTGCCGAGGCCGAACTCTATCTGGCCGAACACCAGGGAGACGGAGCCGATGAGCAGGCCCAGTACGAAGAAGGTGGCGAAGGCCACCAGATCCGTGGTCTGGCTGTGGATGCTGATGAAGCCTATCTTGTTGGCCAGCAGCTTGACCCGCTGCTTCTCGCCGCTGATCTGCAGCACGTCGCCCTTTTGCAGCATGATGTTGCGATCGAACGGCATCTCTATCTGGGAGCGCACCACCCGGTTGAGGAAGCATCCCTTCTCGGTGAGGTTGAGCTCCACCAGATGGCGACCCACCACGGCGTCATTCTTCACCACGATCTCTTCGGTGACAATCTGCAGGTCAAGCAGGTTGCGATCGAACACCTCCTTGCCGTTGCGGTAGTTGACGTCGAGCTTCTCGTGGCTCTCGGGGTAGCCCACCAGGGCGATCTCGTCCCCTTCCTGAATGACGGCGTCACCATCGGGGCTGGCCAGAATGCCGTTGCGGCGAATGCGCTCCACATAGCAGCCTGTGTGGGGATAAATGCCGGTTTCGCGCAGGGTGCGACCGCCGATCCAGGCGGCGAGCTCCGGGCCGACCCGATAGGCGCGGATGATGGGCAGATAGGTCTTGCGGCTCTCGCTGTCGGAGAGCCCCCGCTCGCGGGCGATCTTCTGGGCCTCGGTGTTGAGATCCAGCCTGGCCAGGGAAGGAAGGTAGCGTACCACCAGCATCAGGCCCACCAGTCCCACCAGGTAGGTCAGGGCATAGCCTATCCCCATGTTGTCGAGCACCGACTGCATGTCGGTCTGGTGGGGCAGGTTGAGCAATCCGCTTCGCAGGGCGTCCTGGGCCCCCACCAGGGCCGGCGTGGAGGTGAGGGAACCTGCCAGAATGCCGGCGGCCATGCCGGGCCCCAGATTGAAGAACTTGGCGAGCCCCACGGTCAGCAGCAGGGCCGACAGCAGGATCACCAGGGTCAGGGTGATGTAGTGGATGCCGTCGCGAAGGAAGACGCTGAAAAAGTGCGGCCCCGCTTCAATCCCCACGCAGAAGATGAACAGCATGAAGCCTACGTTTTCAGTGGAGGTGGAAAACTGGAATCCCATCTGGCCAAACAGCAGGGCGGTGAAGAGCACGCCTATGGTGTTGCCTATCTGGAAGTTGCCGATGCGTACCTTGCCCAGCAGCAGCCCGAAGGCCAGTACCACGAACAGCAGCAGGGAGTCGCTTTGATGTAGCAGTGTCACGAAATCTATGGTCATGCCCGGAAAAACCGAGGAAAAAAGTGGGGCCGATATTGTGCCGGATCCTGTATCAAGAAAGAAGCGCCAAAGCAGATTAACAGCCAGTTAAGTGCTGGTCTCTTCGGTGAAGATAGGGATGCGAGGGGGGGCTGGGGAAAACACCTCTATTTTACGCTGCAAGGCCCGCTGTCAATGAGTGAAATATGCTGTCGAGCAGAGAGGGGATGACGCTCCTGTGGACAATTTATTACCTGCTGCATGGGGAGCAAACGGGCATGTTTTTCAGCATTTTCCACTGAGGAAATTGAAGGGTTACAAAAGAGACTTATGACTCATCCGGCGAGGGCTGACCCGCAGGACGCGGCATAGCGAAAAAAAATCCCCCACAGGCAGCACCGCGAGTCGATTTATCCCATTTAGGGGGGAAGGGAAAAACAGCAGAAAATGGGGAAGAGCGGGGGCAGCCATCGCAAACCGGGGACAATGGCTGCCAGCCCAGATGAACCGTGGCTTTGGTCAAGTTACCCACAGAAACTGTGGATAACCCTGTTCATGAAACTTGGCGATCAGGCTGAAAGCCGCGCCAATACTGGGCTGCAAGGACTGTTCAAAAAATACCTGCAATAAATTGTTTCTATAAAAATCAAATAGTTATGCGCAGCAGAACAAAACGCTGCTGGTCAGTAACGGGAGATCAAAAGGGAGTCATGCCGCAGGGAAGGGCTTGTGCATTAAAATTGGAAGAGGAAAGCACTAAAGTGGATAACTTGCACCGAGATGGTGAGGAATTGGCTCCCCCGACTGGACTTGAACCAGTGACATACGGATTAACAGTCCGCCGTTCTACCGACTGAACTACGGGGGAACATCAGGCAAGGAGGTGCATCATACAGAGGTCGTATTTCGGGGTCAATAGCCATCAGGGAGGGTGAGCGGATACCCAGCTCCTTCAACTCGGGGTACACTGCTCCCTTGCCGTTTTTTGCCGGGAGTCGTCATGAGCAAGTTATTCCAGTTGGCCAGCCAGTTTCAACCCGCCGGGGATCAGCCGAGGGCCATCGCCCAGCTGCTCGATGGCATCGAGTCGGGACTGGCCCACCAGACCCTGCTCGGGGTGACCGGTTCGGGCAAGACCTTTACCATGGCCAACGTCATCGCGACCCTCAATCGCCCCACCATGATCCTGGCGCCCAACAAGACCCTGGCGGCCCAGCTCTATGGGGAGATGAAGGAGTTCTTCCCCGACAACGCGGTGGAGTATTTCGTCTCTTATTACGATTACTACCAGCCCGAAGCCTATGTGCCGACCACGGACACCTTCATCGAGAAGGATGCTTCCATCAACGATCACATTGAGCAGATGCGGCTGTCAGCCACCAAGGCGCTGCTGGAGCGGCGCGACGTGGTGATCGTCGCCTCAGTGTCGGCCATCTATGGTCTGGGGGATCCCCAGGCCTACCTCAGCATGATGCTGCACCTCAAAGTGGGGGACGTGATCAATCAGCGGGATATCCTGCGCCGCCTCGCCGAACTGCAGTACACCCGCAACGACATGGCCTTCCAGCGCGGCACCTTCCGGGTGCGGGGGGAGGTGATCGACATCTACCCCGCCGAATCGGACAAGCTGGCCCTGCGGGTGGAGCTGTTTGATGAAGAGGTAGAACGCCTCTCCCTGTTCGATCCCCTGACCGGCGCCATCGAGCAGACGGTGGTGCGCTACACCATCTACCCCAAGACCCACTACGCTACCCCGCGGGAGACCATCCTGGGGGCTATCGAGCACATCAAGGAGGAACTCAAGGGGCGGCGCGAGCAGCTGATGAGCCTCAACAAGCTGGTGGAGGAGCAGCGCATCAGCCAGCGCACCCAGTTCGACATGGAGATGATGCAGGAGCTGGGTTACTGCTCCGGTATCGAGAACTACAGCCGCTACCTCTCCGGTCGCGCGCCGGGTGAGCCGCCGCCCACCCTGTTTGACTACCTGCCGGGGGACGGCCTGCTCATCATCGACGAATCCCACGTCACGGTGCCGCAGATTGGCGCCATGTTCAAAGGGGACAGATCCCGCAAGGAGACCCTGGTGGAGTACGGCTTCCGCCTTCCCTCGGCGCTGGACAACCGGCCCCTCAAGTTCGACGAGTTCGAGGCGCTGATGCCGCAGACGGTGTTCGTCTCGGCGACCCCGGGCCCCTATGAGCTGGAGAAGTCCGGCGGTGACGTGGTGCAGCAGGTGGTGCGTCCCACCGGCCTGCTCGATCCCGAGGTGGAAGTGCGGCCGGTCAGCACCCAGGTGGACGATCTGCTCTCCGAGATCCGCAAGCGGGTGGCGGTGGAGGAGCGGGTGCTGGTCACGACACTGACCAAGCGGATGGCGGAGGATCTGACCGAATACCTGGCGGATCACGAGGTACGGGTGCGCTATCTGCACTCGGACATCGATACCGTGGAGCGGGTAGAAATCATCCGCGACCTGCGCCTTGGCAAGTTTGACGTCCTGGTGGGCATCAACCTGCTGCGCGAAGGACTCGACATGCCGGAAGTCTCCCTGGTGGCCATTCTGGATGCGGATAAAGAGGGCTTCCTGCGTTCCACCCGCTCCCTCATCCAGACCATCGGCCGGGCAGCGCGCAACCTCAACGGCAAGGTGATCCTTTACGGGGATACCATCACCAACTCCATGAAGGTTGCGATCGAAGAGACCGAGCGGCGCCGCGCCCTGCAACACGCCCACAACCTGGAACACGGCATCGTGCCGAAGGGGCTCAACAAGGCCATCGGCGATGTGATGGACATGGGGGGCAGCCGCACGGCGGGCAAGGCCGGCAAGGGGAGTCGCAAGGCTGCCGAACCGCAAGGGGAGTACCATGCCCGCTCTGCCAGCGAGATCAGCAAGGAGATCAAGCGGATGGAAGAGCAGATGTTCCAGCATGCGCGGGATCTGGAGTTCGAACAGGCGGCGGCGCTGCGGGATCAGATCCAGCGGCTGCGCGGCGAGCTGATCGCGTCATGAGCACCAGACGCTGGCTCATCTGGCGGCGTTTGCGCCGCCTCTATCAGGGCTTTCGCCACCCAGGCACGCCCTGGTGGGCGAAGGGGCTGGTGATCCTTATCCTGCTCTATGGCATCAGCCCGGTGGACGTTGTCCCCGATGTGGTGCCTCTCCTTGGCTGGCTCGACGATGCGACCCTGTTGCTGCTCCTCTTGTGGGGCTGGGAGAAATGCCTGCCCGGCGAGGTGCTGGCCGCTCTGGACAAGGCCGAGTGAGCAGAAGCCTACGTTCAGGGAAAGGGGAAAAGAAGGGGGAATTGAATGACTCCCTTCATGGGGTTCGAAAAGGCGCTGTCCCAATTATGTGTTGGAAGGCTAATCTGGAAGTAGGTCATCACCGCGAGGACCTTCATCATGGATACGCTAGCCTTCCAACACCTGTTGTCCCTCTTTCCATTACTTACTCTGCGTCAGCGCCGTGTCGCTCAGCATGAGCTCGTCGCTCCACACCCGATTACGTCCCTCCATGCCCAGTTACCCACATGCTGCGGCTGTCCCCACTGCCAGGCGGATGCCACCCAGCTGGCCCCCTGGG
>NZ_JBFODD010000020.1:0-12291 GCF_040908115.1 Aeromonas sp. R7-1
CATATCGCGTCAGTCATCACCCCTGGACATTGACCAGGATCCGGCCGCGCACCTGGCCTGCCAGGAAGGCATCCCCCAGGGTCACGACCTGGGAGAGGGGCACTTCCCGGGTGAGGAGGTTGAGGCGGGTCAGGTCGAGATCCTCGGCCAGTCGGGCCCAGGCCTGCTGGCGCAGCGAGCGCGGTGCCATCACGCTGTCGATGCCATAGAGGGTGACGCCGCGCAGGATGAAGGGCATGACGGTGGAGGGGAAGTCCATCCCTCCCGCGAGACCGCAGGCAGCCACGGCGCCGCCGTAGCGGGTAGTGGCGCAGGCATTGGCCAGGGTGTGGCTGCCGACGGTGTCGATGACGCCGGCCCAGCGTTCCTTGCCCAGCGGGCGTCCCGGCGTGGCCAGTTCGGCGCGATCGATCACCTCGGCGGCGCCGAGGGACGTCAGATAGTCGGCCTCGTTCAGCCGCCCGGTGGCGGCCACCACTCGATAACCCAGCTTGGCCAGGAGGGTGATCGCCACGCTGCCCACGCCGCCGTTGGCGCCCGTCACCAGAATGTCACCGTCACCGGGGGTGATGCCGTGCTTCTCCAACGCCATCACGCAGAGCATGGCGGTGTACCCTGCGGTGCCGATGGCCATGGCGTCCCGGGGCTGGAAGCGCTCAGGCAGGGCAACCAGCCAGTCGCCCCGGACCCGTGCCCGCTCCGCCAGCCCGCCGCTGTGGGTCTCGCCCACGCCCCATCCGTTGAGCACCACCTTGTCGCCGGGGTGCCAGTCGGGATGCTGGCTCTCCAGCACGGTACCGGCAAAGTCGATACCGGGGATCAGAGGGAAGCGGCGTACCACGGGGGCGGCGCCGGTGAGGGCCAGGCCATCCTTGTAGTTGAGGGAAGACCACTCTACCGCCACGGTCACATCCCCGGCAGGCAACATCTCCTCGGAGAGGCTCTGGTAGCTGGCGCGATAACCCGCCTCGTCTTTCTCGATCAGAATACCGTTGAACATCTTGTCTACTCCCATTAATTGGACTGACTGACTATTAATCTTCGTAAAAAAATCACTTTGCTAACTTCATGAAAAAATTGAGAAAAGAGAGCATGGGCTCGGTATCGCCCACCAGGCGTGCGCGCAGCACGGCCCCTTCCCAGCCGATCCAGAACTGATGGGCGAGGGCAGGGCAGTCACAATCAGGGGGCAGCTCCCCCGCCGTCACCGCGTCCCTCAGGCAGCGGGCAAGCAGCGCCTCCCAGTCGAGGAGGATCTGCTCGAGGCGCAGGCGCAGCTCGGGGGACAGCTGCACCACCTCCTGACCCAGGTTGCCCACGAGGCAGCCCCGCTGGAACGCAAACCGGGTCATGCCCCGGCAGGCGCTGTCGACGAAGGCAACAAGACGGGCCAGGGGGGGCAGGCTCTCATCCTCCAGATAGCGCGTCAGCTTGCGGCAGAAGTAGTGGTGATAGGCATCCATGACCGCCAGGGTGAAGTCGTGCTTGGTGGCGAAGTAGTGATAGAAGGAGCCCTTGGGGATCCCGGTCGACTGCAACACCCGCTCGATGGAGGTGGCGGCGATGCCCTGTTCGGTCAGCAGCTCCATGCCCCGGCGGATCAACAGATCCCGGGTGTCGGCATAGGTGTGCCCGTGCTGGGCAGGGCGGCCGCGAGGGCGGCGGGGCAGGGGGTCATTGGCTTGCATGGGGCTTATTAGACGCCTCAACTAGAAATGATGCAAGCGCGGCATCGAACGGACGAAACGAGTGGATGAGATCGGGTAGTCGAGACAAGCTGGAGCCAGCGGGGCAGAAAACAGCGAGGGCGCCAGTGGCGCCCTCGCATCGATGGGTGGCTGCGCCTCAACTGCGCAGCTTGTTGTAGACAAACAGCACGATCAGGGCGCCAACGGTGGCGATGATGATGCTCGGCAGGTTGAAGCCGGTGACCGTTCCCATCCCGAGCAGGGTGCTGACATAGCCCCCCACCATGGCGCCGACCACCCCCAGGATCACCGTCATGAAGAAACCGCCGCCATCCTTGCCCGGCATGATCCATTTAGCCAGGATGCCGACGATCAGCCCCAGTACCACCCAAGTAAGAAATCCCATGCTCTTCTCCTCGTTGTGTGCAGAGAACCAGAGTATATGCAGGGATCCTGCTTGTATCCCGCCGCAGCACGGCGTGAGTCAGAAACGGTCATATGAGACTCGCTCCTGACCATGGCAGGCAGAGGACTTCAGCCAAGCGCGCGGGTGTCGAGGCGCTGCCCGGCGGGGGAGCACACCAGCACCGACCCCTGCTCGAACCAGTCCCCCAGCACGATGCGCCGCGCCGCACGCCCATCCAGGGTGAAGTCGTGGATGGCGGGTCTGTGGGTGTGGCCGTGGATCATCAGGCGGCAGCCGTGCTGGCGCAGCATCTCGTCCACCGCCTCCGGAGTCACGTCCATGATGATCTGGCTCTTCTGGGCATTCTCCATCTGGCTCTGGCCGCGCATCTTGTGGGCGATGGCCTGGCGGCGCGAGAGCGGCAGGCGCAGGAAGAGCCAGCGCAGCCATTTGAGTTGTGTGATGCGGCGAAACTTCTGGTAGCCCTCGTCCCGGGTGCAGAGCAGATCCCCGTGGCTCAGCAGCACCCGCTCGCCGTACAGCTCGATGACGCAGGGGTCGCCGAGCAGGGTCATGCCGGCCCGTTTGGCAAACTGGCGCCCCAAGAGGAAGTCGCGGTTGCCGTGAATGAAATAGAGGGGCACCCCTTGCTGGCTCAGGGCGAGAAAGGCATCGGCCACCTCGCGGTGGAGCGGGTTGGGGTCGTCGTCCCCAATCCAGAATTCGAACAGATCCCCCAGCACATAGAGGGCGTCGGCCCCGGGCGCGTCTTCGGCCAGAAAGCGCACCAGGGCCGCCGTCATGTCGGGCCTGCCTTGGCTGAGGTGAATGTCACTGATAAAGAGGGTGCTCATGAGTTCCTGGGCATCATGGTAAGAGAGTCCCGCCTGGGGGCGGACAAGGCCTGTGACCTTGCTCGTCGAGCGGGTGGGGGAGGGAAGGGCAGCAGATCCCCGCAAGGTTGATGTCCTCCAGGGTCAGCAACGCCTCGTAAGGGTCGCCGGACAGGCCCAGCAGGCGGCACATGGCCGCTTCCCCCTTGAGCCCTTCATCAACACGCAGGCGCAGCACCTCCAGGTGGAAGGGGGCGCCAAAGTGCCCAAGCAGGGCGGCCATCAGGCTGAGGTGGCGCCAGCCATGACACGCCTCAAGGGGATCAGGGGTGAGGTAGAGCTCGACTGGCCAGCACTGGCCATCTGGCCCGTGGCGTTGCTGCTCGGCGATCCAGACCTGCTCGACCTTGCTTCGCACCTGCCAGCCTTGTGCTGCCAGTGTCGCGGAAAGGAAGGCCGGGTCTGGATGCTGGCAGAGGATGTCGAGATCGCTGCCGGGCCTATCCAGCCCGATGGCGATCGTGCTCACCAGGGCCAGATCGTTGCACAAGGTGCCAAGCTCATCCCACAGGCCGCCGCTCAGCAGGGCGTGGGCCGAGCGCTGACGTTCGTTGCCCTGGGCCAGATAGTCGAGGCGGCGCCAGTTGGGGGCGGCAGATGGAAAAACTGCGGCCGGGGCCGCAGTGGTATCAGAGCCTGGCAGGCAGGGATTACTCGGCAAGGGTCACCTTGGTGATCACGACGTCTTCGGTCGGAACGTCCTGGTGCATGCGGCCGTAGTTGCCGGTCTTCACGCCCTTGATCTTGTTGACCACGTCCATGCCGGCGGTCACTTCACCGAACACGCAGTAGCCGAAGCCCTGGGTGGTGGCGGACTTGAAGTCCAGGAAGTCGTTGTTGTTCACGTTGATGAAGAACTGGGCGCTGGCGGAGTGCGGCTCCATGGTGCGGGCCATGGCGATGGTGCCGACCTTGTTGGACAGACCGTTGGCCGCCTCGTTCTTGATGGGAGCGCGGGTCTCTTTCTCTTCGAAGCCCGGGGCATAGCCGCCGCCCTGGATCATGAAGCCGTCGATGACGCGGTGGAAGATGGTATTGTCGTAGTGACCGTCACGGCAGTATTGCAGGAAGTTGGCCACGGTCTCCGGGGCTTTTTCCGCGTTCAGGGTCAGGGTGATGTCGCCGTGGTTGGTGTGCAGAGTAACCATGAGTTGTCCTTTCATTTTGACGCGGGCAGCAAGGTGCCCGCAGGTGTATGGCATAAAGTGGTGGCAATTCTAGCCCATCAAGGCCCTGCGGCATAGATGGCAGGGGGGAGAGGGGGCTTTTTCTGCCTCGTTTTCTATACCGGATGCGGTTAGAATGACAGGCCATTTTACTCACAGGCAGTGGTCATAAGATGCTGAAGATATACAACACACTCACTCGTCAAAAAGAAGAATTCAAACCTATCCACCCGGGCAAGGTGGGCATGTATGTGTGTGGCGTCACTATCTATGATCACTGTCATATCGGCCATGGCCGTACCTTCGTCGCCTTCGACGTCGTCGCTCGCTACCTGCGTTATGCAGGATACGACCTAACCTATGTGCGCAACGTCACCGACGTGGACGACAAGATCATCAAGCGCGCCGCCGAAACGCACGTGACCTGTGACGATCTCACCGAGCGCCTCATCGGTGACATGCACCAGGATTTCGACGCCCTCGGCATGGTGCGTCCGGACATCGAACCCCGCGCCACCCAGCACATCGGTGAGATCATCGCCCTGGTTGAAACCCTGCTGGAAAAAGGGCACGCCTACGTGGCGGACAACGGCGATGTGATGTTCATCGTCGAGTCCTACGCCGACTACGGCAAGCTCTCCGGCCAGGATCTGGAGCAGCTGCAGGCCGGCGCCCGGGTCGACGTGGTGGATGCCAAGCGCAATCCGCTCGACTTCGTGCTGTGGAAGATGTCCAAGCCGGGCGAGCCGACCTGGGACAGCCCCTGGGGCCCGGGTCGCCCTGGCTGGCACATCGAGTGCTCCGCCATGAACTCCAAGCACCTTGGCAACCACTTCGACATCCACGGCGGCGGCTCGGATCTGCAGTTCCCGCACCACGAGAACGAAATAGCCCAGTCCTGCTGCGCCCACGGCGGCGACTACGTCAACACCTGGATGCACAGCGGCATGGTGATGGTGGATAAAGAGAAGATGTCCAAATCCCTTGGCAACTTCTTCACTATCCGTGACGTGCTGGCCCACTATGACGCCGAAACCGTCCGTTACTTCCTGATGTCCGGTCACTACCGCAGCCAGCTCAACTACTCGGAAGATAACTTGAAGCAAGCCCGCGCCGCCCTGGAGCGCATGTACACCGCCCTGCGCGATCTGCCGGTGGCCGCTGCTGCCGGTGGCGACGAGCAGGTGGCTCGCTTCAAAGATGCCATGGACGATGACTTCAACACCCCGGAAGCCTACTCCGCCCTGTTCGATCTGGTGCGCGAGATCAACCGCCAGAAGGCCGAAGACATCGCGGTCGCCGCCGGCCTCGGTGCCCGCCTGCGGGAGCTGGGCGCCGTGCTCGGCATCCTGCAACAGGATCCGGATGCCTTCTTGAAGGGTGACGAAGCAGACGAAGAGGTCGCCGAAATCGAGCGCCTGATCGCCGAGCGCAATCAGGCCCGCGCCGACAAGAACTGGGCCGCGGCGGATGCCGCCCGTAACCGTCTCACCGAGATGGGCATCGTGCTGGAAGACAGCGCTGGCAAGACCAGCTGGCGCCGTGCCTAAGGCCGGTTGTCCTTGTTGGTGCCTGATGCCAACAGGTTGACCCAATAAAAAAACCGCAGCCCGAGGGCTGCGGTTTTTGTTTGTGGCCTGCCGAAGCCTCGGCATTTTTCGGTCTGATCCCCTCTCCCCTTGGGGGAGAGGGTCAGGGTGAGGGGGGCTCGCATCATGACTCACCGGAGTGCCTGCAAGCCGTCTGTTACTTGCCCCCAGTTCCTACCTGACCTGGTTGGCGCCTCTGATCATGGCTGGTCCGGCAGTGTGTTCAGGTCTTTGGTGCGCGCCTCGGTCAACTGGGTGAGACAACTGCTGTGGACCATGGGCGCCATTGATCCCCCTTCATAGACGCCGGCCTCGTAACGGCACTGGGCATCGCGAAAGGTGATCCAGGCCCGTTGCGCAGTTCTCAGCCTCTCCAGCTGTGCCTTCTCCAGGGGGGCAACCCGCTTTTTATAGGCGGCATTGAGCTTGGCATCGGCTCGCTGGTAATCCTGAAACGCACAGATGTTCATGTCGGTTTGTGTCACCGGCGCAGTACAATCCTGTTCGGCCTGAACGGCAGTGGTTGCCAGCAAGAGCAACAGGGCGGGATAGGGTCTCAAGAGGCAGTTCCTTTGTGGTAGGGAGAGGGCCAATATACGGCATAAACCGGCCCGATGGCGGCTCTGTTTTTCAAGAATAACAAGGAGATGACGTCATGAAGTTGAACTGGATGCCGTTTCTGGCCCTGCCTCTGCTGGCGTCCGGGCTGTCTGTGGCCGCCACTGCCCCCGATATGCAGGCCCAAGTACGCGCCAAGGTGGCCGAGTTTCTCGACTGGGAGCGCCAAGTCAAACCGAGCGGCCTCTATCAGGCAGACCTGGGCGGTGCGTTGCCCAACATCGTCTCCCCCGAGCTGCTCTGCCTGCTCAATGCCGCCTCCAAGGCGCGCGAAATAGCCGCCCGCGAAGCCCCGGACGAGAAGCCCCCCTTCGTCGAGGGCAACCCCTTCCTGCCCAATGCCTGGGATCACCTGCTGGGCTCTGAGATACTCTCGTCACGCGCCATCGCCGGCAGCCGTGATCGCAGCGAGGTCAAGGTGCGCTTTACCTTTGGCGAGCCGGGCACCCCGCTCGATGCCCCCAGCGGCACCTACCGTTTTGTCAGCACCTATCTGGTACTGGACGGGCCGCAAGGAGCTCGCATCACCGATATCGACGCTGGCGGCAGCTGTGATTTCTGCCAATCCGGCAGCCTGCGCGCCGCCCTCTATGAGACGCTCACCGCCTATCCCGCCGCAGGGGGAGAGCAGTGCAAGGGGTTGGGGAAATAGGGCTTTGGCTTGAGTGAAAAAGTGTTTGGGGAATAGAAATAAAAACCGCAGATCAAGGCTGCGGTTTTTTGTGGTTTGCCGAAGCCTCGGCATCCTTCGCTCAGATCCCCTCTCCCCTTGCGGGAGAGGGCAAGGGTGAGGGGACTAACGTCATTCCTTGGCTGAATATCGTCCCACGCCTTAATGGCATGGCTTCGCCATGCAGGACGCGAGGGCTTTGCCCTCGAAGAGGTTTCGCCGCCGCTGCGCGGCTTGGCGAGTGACTTTGGAAAGACCCGCTCTCTTTGGCAAATAACACCAAAAGTCTTCCCCCCGGCAAACCGCCCGCTTCGAACATCCTTGTTCTCGCGCCAAATCGGGGACGAGCAGTGCTCGGCCTGATCCGATATGGCCCCTATGCCGGTTGCGGCTGCGCCATCATCCCTGATGGCGCTCCTGACCCGTTGAACTCGACTCGGCGGTTTGCAGGGGGAACCGATACCGTGCTCGCCCGTGGCTTTAGTGTTCCGATTAACTGCCTTTTCCACTGAAAGGGGAGAGCAGTGCAAGGGGGTAGGGGAATAGGTTTGGGTTTGATCAAAGCATGTTTGGGGAATAGAAATATAAACCGCAGCTCAAGGCTGCAGTTTATATTTGGCAGTTACAGTAATATAGAGATTTTTAGGTGGGATGCTTGATGGCATTTTAATGTATGAAGAAACCTATGTTTTTTAGTTTGTCTTTTTCAGCTTCCTTTAGTTTTTTTACTGCCCAGATTAAATAATGTTTAGGTCTAGATGACGCGACATAAGCAAATCTTGCTGATTCTGTATCTGGAGATTTAATCCAATTTAGCCAGTTAGAGTCATTGCCTGCTTGTGGCGATGATATGACGACTGTGACGTCATGTGTTTCACCTTTTGCTCCGTGAATTGTTGATTTTCGGTATGAAATCATTGGTTTGAACGCTGTGCCTAAAGTAGTTGTTACTTCTTCTTCTGACAATCCGGAAGGAGAAACTAACTTTACATCATCTAAGCTAGATATCGATTTGGCTATTAAATCAGAGCAAAATTCTTGTTTTGATAGGGAGTGAATAAGTTGCTTTGTTCGTTTAGTCCATACAGACCATGATATATTCATAGTTTTTAGATTATTATTTACTAGATAGTTCAATGAAGCACATAAAAACTTTCGCCATATAAGATTGGAAGAGATTGATTGAGGACAATTAAAACTATTAGGTCTATAGCTTTCCTTAAGGTGATGACTAATAAATTCGGAGAAAAGTTGTATAGATGTATTCAGGTTATCAGGGTCATCAACATCAAACAATTTAATCGACAGAGCTAGCTTTTGTATATTATTTAACGTTTCTATATTAGTCTGGAACTTTTGCAGGATAGCGTGTCCTCTTGATAAAATTACGTTGTTCTCGAATTGAGAAAATATTTTATCAAAGCTGCTCACAAGTTCTGTAGGGCAGACCTCATATTGCATCACTATGCATCTTTGTTCGAGCCAAGATATATTTCCTATTATATCCGAGCGGCCGGTGATTTTGGCACAAACATTAATGATATTTTGGCAACTACGAAAATTTCTAGTTAGCTTTAAGTGTAAAAAATCATTGTTGGTAACAAACTCTGTAACTTTAATTGGCTCAACATCGCGGAAGCCATAGATAGCTTGATGAAGATCCCCCACAAAATGCAATATGGCCCCATTGTTTGCAAGAGCCTGAAGGATAGTCAGTTGCTCTTCTGATAGGTCTTGGCATTCATCGATAATAATCAATGGATAGCGTTTTACAAGTAACTCGAAATATTGTTTGAACTTGAGATCATTGACAGCCATGATAGCTAGATATTCAATGTCTTTATAGGTAGCAAATCCCCCTTGAAACATTTTTAATTTAGTGTCTTGAAAATCTTTAATTTGCCAGTCGGTTAGCGTAAGTTTACTTAGAGCTTTATCTGTTATCGGATCCCCGGTGTTAAATATAATGCCATCGTTTTTCATGTCAAAAGAAAAGTGATGGGCATATATATTCCCTCTCTTTGCATAACTATACTTTGTCCTATAACCCAACGTAACAGATGTATCAATTATTTTAATTGATGAATCATTTCCTTCTCCTATATATTTTGTCAACTCTGTTACTAATGGGGAAACAATATTTTTATAGATGAAACTATCAAATGTTCCGAGAGTGTGGGGGAACATTACCTTTGCTTGCAATAGGTGTGTTGATATTCTATGCGTTAGTTCATCGGTAGCACTATTAGTAAAAGATAATATTGCAATTCCACCGGGATACTTATCCCAAGAACTAATCTCTTTTGCTACTTTTGCAGAAACAACCTCAGTTTTTCCACTTCCGGGGCATGCCTCTAAAAAGGTGTGTCTATTAATGCTGGAATTGATGTACTTCAATTGCTCTTCGGTAAATTCCATGAACATCAACTCCTATACGGTGTTTAATGATGATGCCCAGAGAATGGCATTTCTAATATAATTTGGGACAGAAAATTTCTGTGGGTTTTCTTGAATCTTATCTGTCATAATTTGGGCGAACATGCCTTTTCCAATATTGTCATCATCAATTCTATGAAGAATTTTATGTGCTGCAATGGCGACTTCTTTCTGTGATTTTTTAGTCCAGTCCTCACTCGACATTGTTGTGAATTCATCAATTATTGGACTTTTACCACTTATAGGTTTAGGCCACAGAGAGGCTATTATTTCAGACATTAGTGCTGCATTATTACCCTCCATTGCAAGGTCATATTCTAGAGTCTTATATTTACTAACAAATAATCTAGCATGGGTTGAAGTATTAATTGATTCAACCAGCTTTATTGCGTGATTTGTTCCATGCATTAAATTCCCTTCATATGGAATGAAATCGACATCAATTTCTTTTGATTCATCTTCGGTTGCTGCATTTGGGTTCTTAACTTTTATTGTCTTGGGCGGATCTAAATCAGTTAGCCCCGCGCATCTAATTGGAATATTACAGTGTTCAGTGTCTTCATTGTCACTAGTTTGGATATTACAATATAGCTGCATGAAGTGTTGAAAATATATTCCATTGAGATTGATTGTTGATATTCCTAAGTCTTCAAGGCTATTCTTCCCATTTTCTTGACCGTTAAGCACTATTCTTGCAATAGCAGGGAGTAACATTTGTTCTGCAATACCCTCAACTAGAATCACACCACTTGCAAATAACAAATTGGATTTTGTGACATCTAACCAACGGTTAATAAATTGAGTGCTATTTGGCTTTAATCCACAATTCTTTAATGGAGTTGCAATAGGATTATGAGATTTTGATAAGTGGATGATAGATTCAATGTCAACAGATGAAGCTAAAACAGTAGAGTGGGTAGTTACAATCACTTGAACGTTTTTGTTATTTTCAGCAACATTTTTTAGGTAGTTAAGTAACCTAATTTGCAGTTGAGGATGTAAATGAGCCTCAGGCTCCTCAATGAGAAGTAGCTTTAAAAGAGGCTGGTCATCAGCCTCATCATTCAGTGTGATCTCTGCAAGAATTGATGCAATATATAATAGGTTGTTGTATCCTAAACTGTTCTGGTTTAGGTTTCTGAATAGCTCTCTATCATCTGTTGATAAATTAGGGAAAAACAATAATGTTAAACTTTCCGCAATCCTAGTGAAATCAGTTTCAGCAAACTGTATTCTTGTGTTTTGTCCAAAATGATAACCTATTGCTTTTGTGAGGTTTTCTGTTATCAATTCATTTGCATGTTTTATGCTCAGGCCATCATCAGTTGCAAGAGATGTATTAAAATCTTTTATTTTCTCCTCAAGTGGATGTAATTTCCCATTCTTTTTGCATTTCATGAGTTCTTTATGGTTTATCGCTTTAAGCAATTTTGATAGTTGTGATTGACGACCATTGGATAGCTTTGATTCTGCATCGCGTAAAGGCGGTAAATATACACATTGAATAAGTTCTAAAAGCTCTGGGTCAAACTGAGAACTACGTGAACTACCGCCCCAAATCAATCTTTTAAAACGACCAAATCTTTCTTTATTTTCAACTTGTAAATTTAATTGAGCGGTTTTTTTGAACCAACCCACGGGAGTAATGCCACTTTATCAATTAAATCTAAACTATCAAATTCTGCTCTAATGGAAAAGAATTGGTATGGATTGTCACTTGATTCAAAGGAATTGAAAAAATCATCACTGCTGATGTTGTATCTCCCAGACTCAGAGTCGTGAAAGAGTTGTCTAATAGCGCTTATTATTGCTGTTTTTCCTGCTCCATTCTCACCTACTATTACATTTAGTCCATTGGTTAATTGAATTTTAAAATTTTCATTGAAACAACGAAATCCTTGAACATTTAGTTCATGTAAATACATGTCGATTCCTACTTGTGAGTTTATAAAATATCGATAGCTTTAGACGGGGGCTGTATATTCGCTTAGCGGAGCGTAATCGGACGTTCGAGAAATAAGGTGTTATTACGATGAAATACTCACTATCGGGCCTTCAATATAAAACCGTTTCCCGATAAGGATATCTGCCGCTTGCCGTTGTACCCACCATGATTTTTTCACCTATGCAACATGTTTATGAAGTCTGTTGCATAGATGCGACAATCTGGTCTCGCCATGGGGTGGGCGAGGGGCTGGATCAGAGATAACAACCCTCCCGATCGTTGCCCCGAATAGGCAGGGGACGGTTACCTTGGTGCAATGTGCTGCGCTTGGTGCACCCTACGCCTGTTAACCGGCCTCGGTGCCGCGGGTTGGGTGTTGCCCCCTGTTGTTCGCTGAGGTGAGCCCGTTTGTCCAGGCCGCGAGGCAGGACGCCGAGCGAGCGCNGCGCCGCTGGGCCAGGGATGGCCCATCGGCGCGTGCCGTAGGACAAACGGGTGAGCCGAGGGCACCCGACGCAGGAGGGCGAACAAGTGGGGGTGGCCTTTCTTTTGGTGACTTTTCTTTGGCCACGCAAAGAAAAGTCACTCGCCAAGCCGCGCAGCGGTGGCGAAACCCCGTCGAGGACGGAGTCCTCGTGTCCTGCACGGCGAAGCCGTGCCATTCACACGTGGGGCGGCATTCGCCAGGCAATACTGTTACCGACCCCTCACCCTCTCCCGCAAGGGGAGAGGGGATCAAACCGAAGTCGCTGAGGCTGGTGAGCGAAACCCCATAGAGGACGGAGTCCTCGCGTCCTGCACGGCGAAGCCGTGCCATTGAGGCGTGGTGCGGCATTCGCCAGGCAATGACGTTACCGACCCCCTCACCCTAACCCTCTCC
>NZ_JBFODD010000021.1:0-111479 GCF_040908115.1 Aeromonas sp. R7-1
GTGTGGCATTCGCCATGCGAGAGTAGGACACTGCCAGGCACCCAACACGAAGAACCCCGCTCACTCGAGCGGGGTTTTTTATTGCCTGAAATTCAGCCCTCACTGGAGGGCAAGCGGGCACTATGGTGCTGTTCGTCGTTCACTTGTTGCCTGCCTGTACCGGAAAAGGTTGCGGCTGCTCTGGCCGCATTGAACCCACATGTTGGCTCTCTTTGTTTTCATCATTTTTAGCGTAATAACCCAGTCGGAGCCGTTCTGTCTAAACCCGCCGCCCGCGCTGCGATTGGGGTTGTATCTGAATCATAACTCGGTAGAGTAAGGGGCATTCCGGGTTGGTCCGTGCCATGGTTTCGGTTTCTTTTTCTGGTATGGGACTCTCCGCCTGTTTTCATTCACCTTCACTCAGTGGTACCGATATGGAACAAGTAAACAAGTCAACCTTCAACGATGTGCTGGAATATGTGCGTATGTCCCGTCGTCAGAACAAGCTCAAGCGTGAAATCGCGGACAACGAGAAAAAGATCCGTGACAACCAGAAGCGGGTACTGTTGCTCGACAACCTGAGTGACTATATCAAGCCCGGCATGAGCATTGACGAGGTTCAGGCCATCATCGCCAACATGCGGACCGATTATGAAGAGCGCGTAGATGACCATATCATCAAAAATGCCGAGCTTTCCAAGGAGCGCAAGGAGCTGAGTACCAAGCTGAAGAGTATGAGCACCAGCAAATAACCCCACCCCGCTCTCGTCAACACCGGCCTCTGGCCGGTGTTTCATTTTCATGGCGCAGCTCGGATCTCTTGCCGCGTTGCAACAATCGGCTCCCATTTTCACAATCGCCCTGTTAACATCGCTGCAAAGCGGTCAATAGATTTCAAGCCCTTGACTTGAAACGACTAAGCTTGATTGAAAGACAATAAATTGCGCAACCATGGTGGGGCTGATATGGGCGCATCAAAACAGACGGATTCAAATAAAGTGGCATCTCAGGATTCATCCGTACCTAATACGGACGGGCAACAACAGCGTAAACGCCGACCCTGGTGGCGCTGGTTGTTCTGTTTTATCTTTTTGCTTTGCCTGGCTGCCGCGATCGCCCTGGTGGGTTATGAAATGAAGACCTCCCGACTGCAGTCACAGGAGATCTCCCGCTATGCGGCCACCCTGACCTATCAGATCGAACCCGGCCCCAGCAAGCAAATTGCCTTCCCCGACGACGGCCCGTTCGACAAGCGACTCGGTTATGTGCTGATGCCCATGATCCAGGAACGTCTCGTTCAGCGTGGCTACCAGGTGAGCGAACAGGTCCGTTTTTCCGATGCGCTCTACAACTACGCCAGCCACGGTTTCTTCGTGCCTTATACCGAGAAGGTCCAGGCAGGATTGACACTCTATGACTGCCGTGCCGAGCCTTTCTACCAGTACAAGTATCCGACTCATTACTATCCGGATTTCAATGCCATACCGCCCCTGGTCATCCAGTCTCTGCTGTTTATCGAGAACCGTGAGCTCCTGAGCAACAAGGAACCGCTGGCCAACCCGGCCGTAGACTGGCCGCGCTTTGCCAAGGCGGCGCTGTCTCAGGTGGGCAAGGCGCTGGATATGCAGGATCAATCTGCTGGCGGCAGTACCCTGGCGACCCAGGTGGAGAAGTATCGTCATTCTCCCGATGGACTGACCGTTTCGCCGACCGAGAAGATCCGCCAGATGGTCTCGGCCAGCGTTCGTGCCTATCGGCTGGGGCCCGAGACCCTGGAGGCCCGCAAGCTGGTTGCCTGGGCCTACCTCAACTCGGTCCCGCTCTCTGCGGCGCCCGGTTATGGCGAGGTGCACGGTCTCGGTGATGGCCTCTGGGTCTGGTTTGGCGCCAATGTCGATGAGGTGAATCGACTGCTGGATCCCGCTCGCAACCAGGATTCTACCCTGGCCGAGCAGGGCCTTGCCTTGCGCCAGGTTGTCTCCCTGATGATCGCCCACCGCCGTCCTTCCTATTACCTGGCGCAGGGTAGAGAAGCACTGTCTACCCTGACAGACAGCTATCTGCGACTCTTCGTGCAGGAGGGAATGATCACGCCCCCCCTGATGGAGTCGGCTCTCAAGGCCAAGCTGGTCTTCCGCGATTTCCTGCAGGCACCTGCCATCACTCGAGTCAACAACAACAAGGGGCTGCAGGTGGCTCGCACTCGTCTCAGTCGTCAGCTCGGGGTGCAGCTTTATGATCTGGACCGCATGGATCTGACGGCCAACACCACCCTCAATATGCCGCTGCAGAACGAGGTGTCACGGTATCTGCAGCAACTGGCAGACCCTGCATTCGCAGCCCAGGTGGGCCTGTTTGGTGAGCGCCTGCTCTCGCCGGAGAAGACGGGTGATGTGAAGTACAGCTTTACCCTGTTCGAGAAGACGCCGGAAGGGGTCAAGGTGAGGGTGCAGACCGACAACACGGACCAGCCGTTCGACATCAATGAGGGCAGCAAGCTTGAACTGGGATCCACCGCCAAGTTGCGGGTGCTGACGACCTATCTCGAGATTGTCACCGAGTTGCATGACAGCTACGGCAATATGCCGGTGGAGAGCCTGCGAAAGATCGAAGTGTCCGATCAGGACAACATCAGCCGCTGGGCCATCGCCTATCTGATGAGCGCCAAGGACAGAAGCCTGCCGGTGATGCTGGAGGCCGCACTGGACCGCAAGTATTCCGCAAGTCCCTATGAAGGCTTCTTTACCGGCGGTGGCATGCACACCTTCAACAACTTCCGCAAGGAAGACAACGGTCGCATCCCGCCCATTCGCGATGCGCTGCGGGAATCCATCAACCTGCCCTTCGTGCGCTTGATGCGGGACATCGTCCGCTACAGCCTCTACAAGGAGGGAAATCGTGCCCAGTTGTTGAAAGATGACAGGGATCCTCGCCGTACCGAGTATCTCGCCAAGTTTGCCGACAAGGAGGGGCAGACCTATCTGCTGAGGTTCTGGCGCAAATATCGCGGCAAGAGTGCAGAAGAGCAGCTCGATACCTTCCTCGATGGTCTCAAACCCAGCGCGGTGCGTCTCGCCGCGGTGCATCGCTATCTGATGCCGGAAGCCTCCCAGGCCGACTTTGCCGCTTTCCTGGCCAAGCGCCTGCCGCGGGAGAAATTGACCGAGAAGCGCATAGAGCAGCTCTATACCAATTACGGCCCCGGTAAATATTCTCTGCCGGATCAAGGTTATATCGCACGGGTGCATCCACTTGAGCTGTGGTTGCTTGCCTATCTCAAGGAGTTTGACAAGGCCACCTTTACCGATGCGGTAACCGCCAGCCGTGACGAGCGTCAGGAGGTCTACAGCTGGCTGTTCAAGACCCGTCATCGCAGTGCCCGGGATAGCCGGATCCGCACCATGCTGGAGGTTGAGGCCTTCCTCGACATCCATCAGCGCTGGGCTCGCCTGGGCTACCCGTTCGATCACCTGGTTCCGTCCCTGGCGACCGCACTGGGCAGCTCGGGCGATCGTCCTGCAGCGTTGGCCGAGCTGATGGGGATCATCCAGAACGGCGGCATTCGTGCACCGACCTTGCGCATCGAGCACCTCTCCTTTGCCAAGGGGACCCCCTTCGCCACCGTCTTTGAGCCGGCGAACACCCAGGGGGAGCGGGTGATGCCTGCCGAGGTGGCCAACGCCTTGCGCAATGCACTTTCCAAGGTGGTGGAAGGGGGGACGGCGCGGCGCATCGCCGGGGCCTTCGCCTTGCAGGATGGTACTGTCCTGGCCCTGGGGGGCAAGACGGGGACCGGGGACAACCGGATCGAGACGGTCGGTCGCTACGGCAATGTGACCAGTTCACTGGCTCGCAACCGGACTGCGACTTTCGTCTTCTACATCGGGGATGATCACTTCGGCACGCTGACGGCCTATGTACCCGGCAGCCAGTCCGACAAGTTCCGCTTCACGTCGGCGCTGCCTGTACAGGTGCTCAAGGGGATGGCCCCCCTGCTGGTCCCCTATCTGCAACCCGCTACTCACACCCAGTGCATGGCGGGCAGTTGAGCGGAAATCGCATGAAAAAACGGGGCCATTTCGGCCCCGTTTGATTGTGTACTGCACGCCGCCCTGAGGCGGACGTGAGTCATCACTTACAACAGATCTTCAATTTCACCGCGCAGGTACTGGTACATCTCGCGATAGGCTACCGGCGGCTTGTTCAGCTCCCGCTCCTTGTTGGCGGTGCGGATCAGCTGACGCAGCTTCTGGCGATCCAACTCGTGGAACTGGGACATCAGCTCGTTGAGGGCGCTGTCGCCTTCGGTGATCAGCCGCTCGCGCCACTGTTCGAGGCGGTGCAGGCGGGCGTTCACGGTGGAGTGACGCATCTTGATGATGGAGAGGGCCTCTTCGATGGGGGCCACATCGCGGCTACGCATCAGACGGCCGATGAACTGGAGATGGCGACGGAAGGACTCATCCTTCTTCGGCTTGAGCTTGCGACCCAGCTCGACCGCTTCGGCGAGCTCTTCATCCAGGGGGATCTTCTCCAGCTCGCTGTGACTCAGGGAGACGATCTCTTCCCCCATCTTCTGCAAGGCCTCGGCATCACGCTTGAGCTGGCTCTTGCTGGGGCCCCAGTCTTCCCACTCGTTGTCGTCTTGATATTGACTCATCGGTCTCTGTATTCCTGTCATTCACGTTTGGCGGATATGTTACCAGCTTCTCCCGCTGGGCGCAGGGGTCTGATATGCTTAGCCCCTTTCCTTCCCTTCATACAGATGTGAGTTATGGACCAGCAAGATCAAATCCGCCAGGATCAATCCCATCTCGAGGCCGTGGTCGCCGAGGCCCTTGAGATAGCGAAAGGGCTGGGCGCCGGGCTTGCCGAAGTCTCCATCAGCAAACAGACCGGCCTCTCGGTGAACACCCGGGGCTGCGAGCTGGAAAGCATCGAATTCAACAAGGATGGCGCACTCGGCATCGCCGTCTATCGCGACGGTTGCAAGGGTTCCTCCTCCACCACGGATCTGACCAAGCCGGCCATTCGCGCCGCTGTGGAAGCGGCCATGGAGATCGCCCGCCATACCTCTCCCGATGACTGCGCCGGTCTTGCGGATGCGGACCTGCTGGCCTGGGATGCCCCGGACCTGCAACTGTGCCACCAAATCGAGCTGGATCCCCAGCGTGGCATCGCGCTGGCCATCGAGTGCGAGCGGCTGGCCTTGGGACGGGATGCCCGCATCAAGCACTCTGACGGAGCCAGTTTCTCCAGCCACCTGGGCGTCAAGGTCTATGGCAACAGCCACGGCTTCGTCAAAGGCTATGCTGCATCGCGCAACTCCCTGAGCTGCGTACTGATCGGCGAGCAGGATGGCGACATGCAGCGCGACTACGGCTACTCCTCCAGCCGCTCCCTGGACGGGCTGTGGAGCCCCCAGCGCATCGCTGACGAGGCGGTGGAGCGCACTGTTTCCCGCCTGGGGGCTCGCAAGATCAGCACCCGCCATGCCCCTGTGCTGTTCCACCCCGATACCGCTGCCGGTCTGTGGGGCCATCTGGTGATGGCAATCAGCGGGGGCAACCTCTATCGCAAGTCGAGCTTCCTGCTGGACAAACTGGGCAAGCAGATCCTGCCCGAGTGGCTCACCATCCAGGAGTTCCCTCACTTGCCGGGAGGACTTGCCAGCACCCCGTTCGACGGGGAAGGGGTTCGCACCCGCGACATGGACATCATCCGCAACGGCGAGCTGATGAGCTGGCTGCTCACCTCCTACTCCGCCCGCAAACTGGGCCTGACCACCACGGGCCACGCCGGGGGCATCCATAACTGGCAGGTCTCCAATACCGGCCAGGACTTCCAGGGCATGCTCAAGGAGATGGGTACCGGGCTGCTGGTGACCGAGCTGATGGGGCAGGGGGTCAACATCGTCAATGGTGATTACTCCCGCGGCGCAGCCGGTTTCTGGGTTGAAAATGGCGAGATCCTCTATCCTGTGGAGGAGATCACCATTGCAGGCAATCTAGCCGACATGTTCAGCCATATCGTGGCGGTGGGCAGTGATGAGGATGAGCGTTCCAGCCTCAAGACCGGCTCCGTACTGGTCGAGCAGATGAAACTGGCGGGGCACTGATCCCCTCTACACGGCCATGAAAAAGGCCCCCTCGCTTTGCGAGGGGGCCTTTTTATCGTCGGCTCATGGTGAAGCCAGCTTATTCCTTGATGCGCTCGATGCGACCACCCAGGCCTTGCAGCTTGTGCTCGATGTCTTCGTAGCCACGGTCGATGTGATAGATGCGATCGACGATGGTGGCCCCTTCGGCCACGAAGCCGGCCAGCACCAGGCTGGCGGAGGCGCGCAGATCGGTCGCCATCACCTGGGCACCCTTGAGCTGCTGGGTGTCGCGGCAGATGGCCACATTGCCCTGCAGTTCGATGTCGGCACCCATCCGAACCAGCTCGGGCACGTGCATGAAGCGGTTCTCGAAGATGGTCTCGGTGACCATGCCGGTACCCTGGGCGACCGCGTTCAGCACGGTGAACTGTGCCTGCATGTCGGTCGGGAACGCCGGGTAGGGGGCGGTCTTGATGGTGACAGGTTTCAGGGTGCGACCTGTCATGTCGAGGGTGATCCAGTCGTCACCCTTTTCAATCAGGGCGCCAGCCTCTTCCAGTTTGACCAGTACGGCTTCCAGCAGGCTGGGGTCGGTGTTGCGGCAGGTGATCTTGCCACCGGTCACGGCGGCGCCCACCAGGAAGGTGCCGGTCTCGATGCGATCGGGCTGCACGCTGTAGCTGCCACCGTGCAGACGTTCTACGCCGTCGATGGTCAGGGTATCGGTGCCGGCGCCCTGAATGTTAGCTCCGAGCGCGTTGAGGAAGTTGGCCAGATCGACCACCTCCGGCTCACGGGCGGCGTTTTCGATCACGGTGCGACCGTCAGCCAGGGTGGCGGCCATCATCAGGTTCTCGGTACCGGTCACGGAAACCATGTCCATCAGGATGTGGGCACCTTTCAGGCGGCCGTCGACGCGGGCTTTGATGTAGCCCTCTTCGATGACGATCTTCGCGCCCATCAGCTCCAGGCCGTGGACATGCAGGTTGACCGGGCGGGCACCGATGGCACAGCCGCCGGGCAGGGAGACGTCTGCTGCACCGAAGCGGGCTGCCAGCGGGCCCAGGGCCAGGATGGAGGCTCGCATGGTCTTCACCAGCTCGTAGGGGGCGACATGATTGTTTACCGCACCGGTCAGCACGGTCACATTGCCGTTGACCTTGGTGGTGGCGCCCAGCATCTCCAGCAGCTTGAGGGTGGTACCCACGTCTTTCAGGCGCGGTACGTTGGAGAGTTGAACCTCTTCGTCACACAGCAGGGTGGCAAACAGGATGGGCAGGGCGGCATTCTTGGCGCCGGAGATGGTCACTTCACCGGAGAGGGTGCAGGGGCCGGTGATCTTGAATTTGTCCATGGTTTACTTCTTTACCAAATCAGGAGGGCAGCTGGAATTTACGCTCGCGTTTCCACTCGGCGTCGGTATAGGCCTTGATGGAGAGAGCGTGGATCTCGTTGGTGGCGATCTTGTCCATCAGCGGGGCATAGATGGCCTGTTGTTTCTTGACCCGGCTCATGCCGTCAAACATGTCGCCGACGGCGATCACCTGGTAGTGACTGCCGTCCCCTTTGACATGGACTTCGGACAATGGCAAAGCCTCGAGGAGTATCGCTTCAATTTCAGAGACTTGCATTATGAGTCCTCAGTTGTGAGCGGGGTTGAATGAAAGAGGCTGGCCACCCCGTAGAGGTTGGCCAGCGTATAGAAATCGTTGGAGGCACCCACCAGTGTCGGAGTGGCACCCCGTGCCAGTGCCGCCTTGGCCCACTTGACCAGCAGGGCAAGGCCGGCGGAATCCAGGGTAGTGACGGCACCTAGTTCGAGCCGGTCGTCCTGCCACCAGTCGGCGCGGCGTTGCCACAGATCGTTGACCTGCGGGGCCTGCAAGTCACCGCTCAGGATCATGACTTGATCACCAGCGGCTTGGCGTTGTGTTCACGCAGCTGGGCGATCACCGCATCGATGCCGTTCTGGCGAATGAGGCCGCCCAGCTCGTTCTGCTTGGCGGAGAGCAGGCTGATCCCTTCGGCAACCATGTCGAAGGCTTTCCACTCGCCGGTCTTGTTGTTCTTGCGCAGCTTGAACTCGAGGAAGATGTCCGGCTTGCCGGCCTCTTTCACGCTGACGTTGACGGCGGTGATGTTGCTCTCGGCGGCTTTGCCGGGCTGGACCTTGACGGTCTGCTTGTCAAAGTGTGCCAGTGCGTCCGCGTAGGAGCTCACCATGTACTCGGTGAAGACGTCCACAAAGGCGTCACGCTGGGCAGGGGTCGTCTGTTTGATCTGGTTGCCGAGTACCTTGTAGGCGGCGAAGCGGTTGTCCACGTAGGGCAGCAGCTCCTCGCGGATGATGACGCGCAGGTGATCGGGGTTGCTCTTCACCTGGGCCTGATCGGCTTTCAGGCGGGCAAAGGTCTGCTGAGCGGCCTGATCCACGAGGGCATAGGGGTCCGAAGTATTGACATCCGCACGGGCGACGAGGGAGAACAGCATGCTGGTCATCAGACCCAGCATCAGGGCGATCTTCTTGAACATGGTTACTCCTTGGTTGCGGGTGTGTTGGCCGGAGAGGACTGGCTGTAGAGGAACTTGCCAATCAGATCTTCCAGCACGATGGCGGACTTGGTGTCTTCGATCATGTCGCCATCCTTGAGCATGCTGGTGCCCATCTCCTCATCGCTGAACCCCGGTGCCAGACCGATGTACTGCTCACCGAGCAGGCCAGAAGTCAGGATGGAGAGGGTGCTGGTCTCGGAGAACTCGCCGGCACTCTTCTGCATCTGCAGGGAAACGATGGGGACCTGGCTCTTGGGATCCAGGGTGATGTCGCTGACACGACCGACGACGACGCCGCCGACCTTGACCGGCGAGCGTACTTTCAGGCCGCCGATATTATCGAAATGGGCGCGCAGGGTATAGGTTTCTCCTTCCGGTTTGAAACTCAATCCCGCCACTTGCAGTGCCAATGCCAGAATGGCCGCGATGCCAGCCAGCATGAAGGCGCCAACCAGAAATTCTACTTTGCTGAACTTCATCTTTCCCTTATCCAAACATGACTGCGGTGAGTATAAAATCCAGACCGAGCACGGCCAGGGATGAGTGAACCACGGTACGGGTGGTCGCCTGACTGATCCCGGCCGAGGTCGGTTTGGCATCATAGCCGTTGAAGAGCGCTATCCAGGTCACCACCAGGGCGAAGATCAGGCTCTTGATGGCGCCCTGCATGATGTCGTCCTGCCAGTCGACGGAGGCCTGCATGGCGGACCAGAAACTGCCTTCGTCCACCCCCAGCCAGTCGACACCAACCAGCTTGCCGCCAAAGATGCCGATCAGGCTGAACATGAAGGCCAGCAGCGGCATGCTGATGACTCCGGCCCAGAAGCGGGGCGCCACGACCCGACGCAGCGGATCGACCGCCATCATCTCCAGGCTGGAGAGCTGCTCGGTGGCCTTCATCAGGCCGATCTCGGCGGTGAGGGCGGAGCCCGCACGACCGGCGAACAGCAGGGCTGTGACCACAGGGCCCAGCTCACGGAGCAGGGAGAGGGAAACCAGAGGCCCCAGGCTCTGCTCTGCGCCGAAATCCTTCAATACGTTGTAACCCTGCAGGGAGAGCACCATGCCGATGAAGAGGCCGGACACCAGTATGATGGCGACGGATTGCACTCCCACCACATACAGTTGCTGCACCAGCAGCGGGAAGTGCTTGCGTGGCTGGGGCCGTCCTGCCAGTGCATGAAACAGCATGATGGTTGCCCGGCCGACGGCGTTGATGAAACGCACACCGCTGCGGCCCAGCTTGCTTATCTGACTTGTCAACATCACAGATCCTGTAGCAGGTCACCTGCCGGAAAATGAAACGGAACAGGACCGTCGGGCAATCCCTTGAGGAACTGCTCGACTTCGGGATTGTGCTCCTCGCGCAGCTGCTCCGGTGTGCCGTGTGCCACTACCTTGCGGTTGGCGATGATGTAGGCGTAGTCGGCGATGCTCAGCACCTCTTTCACGTCGTGGGTGACGATGACGGAGGTGATGCCGAGGGCATCGTTGAGCTCCTTGATGAGCTTCACCAGCACCGCCATGGTGATGGGGTCCTGCCCCACGAAGGGCTCGTCATACATGATGAGATCCGGATCCAGCGCGATGGATCTCGCCAGGGCCGCGCGACGCGCCATGCCACCGGAGAGCTCGGACGGCATCAGCTTGGCCGCCCCGCGCAGACCGACAGCCTGCAGTTTCATCATGACGATGGTGCGGATCAGCTCTTCCGGCAGGCCGGAGTGCTCCCGCAGCGGGAAGGCCACGTTGTCGAAGACGGTCATGCCGGTGAACAATGCGCCACTCTGGAACAGCATGCTCATCCGTTTCCGCACTTCATACAGGCGTGAACGGGAGAGCGTGGGAACGTCTTCCCCGTCAAACAGGATGTGACCGGACTCAGGCTTGAGCTGGCCCCCGATCAGGCGCAGCAAGGTGGTCTTGCCGATCCCGCTCGGACCCATGACGGCGGTGACCTTGCCACGGGGAATGGTCAGGTTGATCCTGTCGTACAGCAGCCGATCCCCGTGACTGAAGGTCAGGTCGGAGATGGTGATCAGGTCATCGTTCAAACAATTGTCCATCCGGTATAAATGAAGAGCGAATTTTATGGGCTAGTCTAGGTCTAAGCAACAGCGAGGAACAACTATTGAGCGGGTTTCCCCCCCAAGTACGCGACAGTTTTATGTAACAACCTGCGTCAATGACCGCCCATTCCGCATCCGATTCGCTTATCTCGGCAGACTTTTTTATAATCCCGCAGCAAATTTCGGCCCGGAGCTGTGCCTTTATGTCTGTAAAGCCTGAAAAAGTGTCTGAATTGTTCGATTTCCGTCGCAGCGCCCGAGCGGTGCTGGACATAGAAAAACAAGCCATTGATGGACTCTACCAGTACCTTGACGAGGCGTTCGAGCGCGCCTGCGAGATGGTGCTGCGCTGTGGCGGCAAGATAGTGGTGACCGGCATGGGCAAGTCGGGTCATATCGGCAACAAGATTGCCGCGACCCTGGCCAGCACGGGAACGCCCGCCTTCTTCCTGCACCCGGGCGAGGCGAGCCACGGGGATCTCGGCATGATCTCAGCCGGGGATCTCATCATCGCCATTTCCAACTCTGGCGAGAGCGACGAGATCCTGGCCCTGCTGCCGGTGCTCAAGCGCCGCGGCATTCCACTCATCTGCATGACAGGCAATCCGGCTTCCACCATGGCGAAAGAGGCCAACGTGCACCTGTGCATCAAGGTGGAGAAAGAGGCCTGCCCCCTCGGTCTGGCCCCGACATCCAGCACTACCGCCACCCTGGTGATGGGGGACGCGCTGGCCGTGGCCCTGCTGGAGGCCCGTGGCTTCACCGCCGATGACTTTGCGCTGTCGCATCCGGGCGGGTCCCTCGGCAAGCGGTTGCTGTTGCGAGTGGGCGATCTGATGCACAGCGGCGAGCTGTTGCCCAAGGTGGGGATAGATGCCACCATCAGCCAGGCGCTGCTGGAAGTGAGCCGCAAGGGGCTCGGCATGACGGCGGTGGTGGACGATCTAGGGCTGCTTGCCGGTCTGTTCACCGATGGTGACCTGCGCCGCATTCTGGACCTGCAGGTGGACATCCATCACACCCCCATCAGCCGCGTCATGACGGTGAACTGTGTTACCGTAGGGCCTGAGATGATGGCGGCAGAGGCCGTCAAACTGATGGAAACCAGGAAAATCAACGGGTTGTTGGTTGTGGATGGGGAGAGACACCCGCTGGGTGCCTTCAACATGCATGACCTGCTGAAAGCCGGAGTAATTTGATGCAAGACGTACCGACCCTCTATGGTCCGGTGACGCGCAGCCAGTACGAGAAGGCGGCGCAGATCCGCCTGCTGGTGTGCGATGTGGATGGGGTGCTCTCCAACGGCTTCATCTATATGGGCAATAACGGCGAAGAGCTGAAGACTTTCTGCACCCGTGACGGTGCCGGCATGCGTGCCCTGCTCAATGCAGGCATCGAGATTGCCATCATCACGGGGCGAAACTCCCGCATCGTCAGCGATCGCATGAAGAGTCTGGGAGTCCAGCACCTGGTGCAGGGTGCAGACAAAAAGCTGCCCCACTTCGAGGCCTTGTTGACCAAGCTCGGGCTGGATGCATCGCAAGCCGCCTATATGGGAGATGACACCATCGATCTGCCGGTGATGCAGGCTTGCGGCCTGGGTATCGCCGTTGCCGACGCCCATCCGCTTGTGCTGGCGAAGGCGGATCTGGTGACGCGGCTTGGCGGTGGCGTCGGGGCCGTGCGCGAGGTGTGCGACCTGATCTTGCAGGCCCAGGGATTGGCTGACTATCAACCCGAGGCGTCGCGATGAACAAACAGACTGTGCTGTTCGGCCTGCTGTTTCTGGCTGCGCTGGCGGCTTGGCAGCTGGGGGAGATCGAGCTGGTCCCCGAGCCGACCACCAAGACGGAAAATTTTCAACCGGACTTCACTGCCAGAGAGTTGGTGACGACCCGCTTCAACGAGCAGGGCAAGCGCACCGAGCGGCTGGAATCCGAATATGCGGAGTACTACCAGGTGCTCGAGCAGGCCACTTTCACCAAGCCGGTGGTCTACATGTTCGATGACAAGGGCGCGGCCGAATGGAAGCTGACGGCCGAGACCGGGGTGCTCAACACCGATGACAATGTGATCCTCCGTGACAAGGTGCATCTGGACGGTCTGCTGCCCGCCTCTTTCATCTCCACGCTGGATACCTCCTATCTGGAGCTGGATCTGGTGACGCAGGGGATGAGAAGCAACCAGCACATCAGCATTGTGGGCCAGGAGTTCCAGACCGAGGGTGTTGGCCTCAAGGGTCACCTGGAACGTAAATATTTCGAGTTACTGGATAAAGGCCATGCCACTTATTTCAATGAAAAACGTTAATCTGGCCCTCACGGCCCTGTTGCTGTGCGGTTCCCTGAATGCCAAAGAGTCCGATTTTGCCGAGAAGGTCTATGTGGATGCTGTCAAGCAGGTGGCCGAGATGCAGGACAACCGCATCACCTTCAGCGAGGATGTCATCATCACCCAGGGCACCATCAAGATTAAGGCCGACAAGGTGGTGGTGATCCGCTCCGGCGACAAGGGCGCCGAGGTCATGACCGCGTATGGCAACCCAGCCACTTTCTTCCAGGTGCTGGACAACGGCAAACCGGTCAATGCCCATGGCAACAGCATCCGCTACGAGCTTAAGAACCGGCTGGTGACCATCACCGGCAATGGCCAGCTCAAGCAGGAAGACAGCCAGGTGACCGGCGATCTCATTCGCTACGACATCGTCAAGCAGAAGATGATTGCCGAGAGCAAGGGGCCCACCCAGCGCGTCAAGACGGTGTTCCTGCCGGATCAGGTGGAGAACTTCGACAAACCCGCCGATCAGAAGAAGTAGGAAACAACAGCCATGGCAGTGTTAAAAGCAACGGGTCTGCAAAAGAGCTACAAGCGCCGCATGGTGGTCAGCGATGTGAGCCTCGAGGTGGGAACGGGCCAGATCGTGGGTCTGCTGGGTCCGAACGGCGCGGGCAAGACGACCTCCTTCTACATGATCGTGGGCCTGGTGCAGCGGGATGCCGGCCTCATCACCATCGACGAGCAGGACATCAGCCTGCAGCCCATGCATATCCGTGCCCGCAATGGCATCGGCTATCTGCCCCAGGAGGCCTCCATCTTCCGGCGCCTGTCGGTGTTCGACAACTTGATGGGGGTCATGCAGACCCGCAAGGGGTTGAGCCGCGAAGAGCGGGAGGATAAGGTCGAACAGTTGCTGGAAGAGTTCAATATCACCCATATCCGCGACAGCCTGGGCCAGAGCCTCTCGGGTGGGGAGCGGCGCCGGGTGGAAATCGCCCGGGCGCTGGCGGCAGAGCCGAGATTCATTCTGCTCGATGAGCCTTTCGCAGGTGTTGATCCTATTTCAGTCATCGATATCAAAAAGATCATCCAGCATCTGAAAGAACGCGGGTTGGGTGTGCTGATAACGGACCACAACGTCAGAGAGACGCTGGATGTGTGCGAGAAGGCCTACATCGTCAGCCACGGCAAGATGATTGCCGAGGGCGCGCCGGCCGATATCCTCGCCGATGAGCAGGTCAAGCGCGTCTATTTGGGCGATCAATTCAGTCTATAGTAAGGGGGCACCCCTCATTTTTGTTAGGTGACTGCCTCGCTGAACATAAGGATATCCCGACGTAGATGAAGCCGACATTACAGTTGCGTCTCGGTCAGTCCCTGACCATGACGCCACAATTACAACAAGCGATTCGTCTGCTCCAGCTCTCCACCCTGGAACTCCAGCAGGAAATTCAGCAAGCGCTCGACAACAACCCCTTGCTGGAGCAAGAGGAGAACGAGGCGCAGGAAACCAGTCAGACAGAGACACAGGACGCCAGTCAACTCGACTCCAGCGATGCCATGGCCCAGGAGAGCATGCCGGATGAACTGCCGGTGGACACCACCTGGGACGAGGTCTACTCGGCCGGTACGGCCCAGAGTGCAGGCCCCATCCATGACGGGGAAGACAGCGTCTATCAGGGGGAGACCACCGAGAACCTGCAGGACTACCTGCTGTGGCAGATGCGACTCACCCCGTTCAGTGATGTGGATGCCGCCATCGCCCTTGCCATTATCGATGCCATCGACGAATCCGGGTATCTGACTGCCACCCTCGAGGATATTCAGGCTGCAGTCAGCAGCGAGGAGGTAGAAGTCGAACTGGATGAGATCGAAGCCGTGCTCAAGCGGGTGCAGCATTTCGATCCGGTCGGCATCGCCGCCCGTTCGGTGCAAGAGTGTCTGCTGATCCAGCTCGGCCAGTATTCGCCGGACCTGCCCTGGCTCGACGAAGCCAGAGAGGTGATCCGCGAACACATGGACCTGCTCGGCAATCGCGACTACCGCACCCTGGCTCGCAAGACCCGCCTCAAGGAGAGCGATCTCAAGGAGGTGCTGGATCTCATCCAGCAACTGGAGCCCAGACCCGGCAACGGCATCATCCAGAGTGAATCCCAGTACGTGATCCCGGATGTGTCCGTGGTCAAGAAGGGCAGCAAGTGGGTGGTTGAACTCAATCCGGATTCTGCTCCGCGCATCCGTGTCAACGAGGCCTATGCGGCCATGGCGCGCAATGCCCGCAGCAGCACGGATACCCAGTTCATCCGTTCTCATTTGCAGGAGGCCAAGTGGTTCATCAAGAGCCTGGAGAGTCGTAACGACACCCTGCTCAAGGTGGCCAGCTGCATCGTCGAGCAGCAGCAGGGCTTTTTCGAGTACGGCGAAGAGGCCATGAAACCCATGGTACTCAACGACATCGCGGAAGCTGTGGAGATGCATGAGTCGACCATTTCACGGGTCACGACCCAGAAGTACATGCATACGCCCCGCGGCATTTTTGAACTGAAGTTTTTTTTCTCCAGTCACGTCAATACGGAGGGAGGAGGAGAGTGCTCATCGACCGCTATTCGCGCCCTGATCAAGAAGCTGGTGACGGCGGAAAACCCCGCCAAGCCGCTTAGTGATAGCAAGATCGCGGATTTGCTGGCCGAACAGGGTATTATGGTGGCGAGACGCACGATCGCAAAGTACCGTGAATCCTTGTTGATCCCGCCATCCAATCAGCGCAAACGCCTGGTTTAGGCAAACAAAAGGAAGACGTTATGCAAATTAACCTGACCGGACACCATGTCGAGATTACCGAAGCTCTGCGTGATTATGTGAACAACAAATTTGCCAAACTCGAGCGTCACTTTGACCATATCAACAACGTACACGTGGTGTTGAGCGTCGAAAAACTGAACCAGATCGCCGAAGCCAAGCTGCATGTCAGCGGGGGAGAGGTGTTCGCCAATTCGCAGCATGCCGACATGTATGCGGCGATTGATACCCTGCTGGATAAACTGGATCGGCAGATCATCAAGCACAAAGATAAGTTAAATCAAAAATAACTATGCAACTTGAACACATACTGAGTCGGGACTGCACCAAGAGTGCGGTCCCTTGTACCAGCAAGAAACGCGCGCTCGAGATCATCAGTGAACTGGCCGCAGAGCGCCTCGGCGCTTCCCGCCAGGTCCTGTTTGAAAGCCTGCTGGCGCGAGAAAAGATGGGTAGTACCGGGATCGGAGCCGGTATCGCCATCCCCCACGGCCGGATTGACGACGCCTTCGCGCCGACCGCCGTGTTGATGACCTTCTCCGAGCCCATCCCTTTCGATTCTATCGACAATCAACCGGTTGACCTGCTCTTTGCATTGCTGGTGCCGGAAAGCGAGTGCAAGCAGCACCTCAAGACTCTTTCCCTGATGGCATCCAAACTGGGTGACAAGGCCGTCTGCCGCCAGCTGCGCCAGGCGACCAGCGACGAAGAACTCTATCAGATCATGACGTCGGCCTGAGGCCGGGTCTGACACAGCCACGTTGGCGTGAGGGGACAAGATGCAGTTAATTGTAGTAAGCGGTCGTTCGGGCTCCGGCAAGACGGTGGCCCTGAGGGTGCTCGAGGATCTCGGGTACTACTGCGTGGACAACCTGCCGGTCAACCTGCTGCCCCAGTTGATCGTGTCGGTGGAGAGTCAGTATGACAAGCTGGCGGTCAGCATCGACGTGCGCAACCTGCCTGCCCAGGCAGACAGGCTGGAGAACCTGCTGAGCCAGGTGCGCAACGAGGGGCGAGTCAAGTTTTCGAGCTTCTTCTTCGATGCGGACAACGCGACCCTGCTCAAACGCTACGGTGAGAGCCGTCGTCTGCATCCTCTGTCCCGCAACAAGCTTTCGCTGGACGAGGCGATCCGGGAAGAGACCCACCTGCTGGCACCGCTCTCCTCGACCGCCGACCTGCGCATCGACACCACCAACCTCAGCATCCACGATCTCAGCGAGCTCATCAAAACCCGGGTGCTCGGCAAGAAAGAGAACGAACTGGTGCTGGTGTTCGAGTCGTTCGGTTTCAAGTACGGCATTCCCAAGGATGCGGACTTCGTGTTCGACGCCCGTTTCCTGCCCAACCCGCACTGGATCCCGGAGCTCAAGCCCTTCACCGGCAAGGATGAGCCCGTGGCCAACTACCTCTCCAGCCAGCCGGATGTCATGCTGTTCATCCAGCAGATCGAGAATATGCTGGGGACCTGGTTGCCCCACCTGGAGCGCAACAATCGCAGCTATGTGACCGTCGGGATCGGCTGTACCGGCGGACAACACCGCTCGGTGTTCATCGCCGAGCGGCTGGCCAGCGCATTCCGGTTGCTTGGCAAGAACGTGCAGATCCGCCATCGCACGTTGGACAAGCGTTCAAACCCCGCCTGACAGATCCACAGGATGCTCAGATGACCGTTTCCGCCTCGGTAGAAGTCAAAAACAAGTTAGGCATTCACGCCCGACCGGCCATGATGCTGTTCGAGCTGGTGCAGGGGTTCGATGCCCACGTGCTGCTGCGCAACGAAGAGGGAGTCGAGGCCGACGCGGACAGCGTGATCGGCCTGCTGATGTTGGACTCCGCCCAGGGCAAACAGGTGGAGGTGCAGGTGGAGGGCCCCGAAGAGGTGGAGGCCCTGGCCGCCGTGGTGGCGCTGTTCACCTCGGGCTTCAATGAGGAGTAATACGCCTCGGCGTGCTCAAGGTGCGCTGCGAGCCAGCGCCTTGAAAGCGGCAAAATCCCGACAAGCCAGCAGACTTCTGCTGGCTTTTTCGTTCATCAGTGCCAGAAACAGATCATAAAGTCCCATGGCTTCCTCATAATCCGCCTTGGCGATGGCCAGCACGAAGATGAGGGTAGCGCTCTCGCCGTTGCCCCAGTCGATCCCCTGGGGGGCCAGCACGGTATAGACCAGGGTGCGGCGCGCCAGCAGGCCGAGGGAGTGGGGCAGAGCGATGCCGTCCCCCAGCATGGTTGAGACGATCTGCTCCCGCTCCTGCAAGGATCCCCGGAATCCGCTCTCCACCAGATCCTCCGCCTCAAGCTGGCTGCAGATGCGATCAAACAGCACCCCCTGGCTGATGGGTTCATCAAGCACCATGAAGTGGTCGGCATCGAAATACTTGTCGAGCAGATAGGGACGGGTGCGATCGACGAGCACCAGCTTGCCGAGCTGCTCCAGCTGGTACTGAGTCGGGAAGGGGGAGACCTGTACCACGGGAGCATTCTTCTCGCTCACCTTGAGGGTGCTGATGACGAAATCCTGCTCGACTCGCACCAGTCCTTCATAGTCCCGCACCGACTCCAGCGTGGTCAGCTGCAGTTGGGGGTATTCCCGCCGGATGCGTGCTTCCAGCACCCGGAAGGTGGCGTTGCCCGCATCGCACAGCAGCAGCGCCTGGGGGCGCCGGGTGTAACCGATGTCGTAGTGGCGCTCCAGGCCGACCCCGATGTGTATCACCAGGTAGCCGATCTCGTGGTGGGTCAATCGGTAGGGGGTGTGCCTGATCCACTCAGAGATGGCCGCTAGTGTGATGTCGTAGGCGAGGGGGTAATACTGCTTGATGTGGTCCGCCAGGGGATTGTGGCTACCAATCTGGTATTTGACCCGCAGCAGCATGGCGCCGATGTGGGTCTGCAGGTCGGCTCGCAATTGCGGGTCGCCGCGCAGGTCATAGGGGTAGTGCTGGTGGATGTAACCCAGCAGGTGCGCCGTCAGCTGCTCGCTCTCGGCCGCCATGGCCGGGCTGAGCAGGGGCGTCTCTGCTGTGAGGCGAGCCTGGATCTGGATGGCGAGACAGGCGATCTCTTCCTGCACCGGTGAAGTCAGGGTCGGCAGCTCGGCATAGATGTCGCGGGCCACCACTGCCAGGGGCGGGGTGATGTCGTCGCTGGCAAACTGGCGCAACTCGTGGCCAGACGCCTGGCGAAGCAGGGCGACGGCACAGTAGACGGTGACTTGCTGCAGGCTCTCGTCGGCCAGGCGTAGCTGATGGCGACCGAGTTGCTCGTGAATGTGGTTGCCCACTACCTCCAGCGTCTTGCTGGGGCAGAGGGTGGGCAACAGGCTCTGGAGCGGATGCTGGTGCAGCAGCTCCTGGCAGAGCAGTTGGGTGAGGCAGGCGCGGATCGCCATCTCGCTTCCCGCAATGCGCATCCCCACTCTGGGTTTGCTGTCGATGGTGAGCCCGAAGTGGGCGAGCCGCTCCCGCACCTCCGTCATGTCCCCTTGCAAAGCCGCCCGGCTCAGATACCAGGTGTCCGCCAGCTCGTCGAGCTTGATCCCCTGTTCCGCCGTCAGCAGCAAGACCTGGAGGTGCAGCACCCGCTCGCGGCTGGTGCGAGGCAGAGGGCTCTCCTGCCCCTGGGCGGCCAGCAGCGCATCGAACAGTTCCTGATTGTAGATCTTGAGCTGGTAACCGCTGCCCCGCTGATGGATCAGGTGGGCGCCCCGGGTGGCAATGAGCTCGTTCAGGGTCGCCACGTCGGTGCGCACCGTGCGGGTGGAAACATTGAGACGGCGGGCCAGCTCCTCCTGTGGCAGAGGCTCGGCGTGAAGCAGGGCGAGCAGTTGCTGGAGTCTGGGGTGGGGCAGCTTGGTCATGAGGGGGTGAGGACTCCTGTCGCGCATGGTGGGTCGATGTTAACAAGGGGGTCATTAACAAGCCAGGCACCGCCCAGTGATCGGACCGGTGCCTGTGGGATTGTTATGCCAGCAGTGCCTTCACCATGGCGAGGAGGGTACGCACATCCTCGGGGCGGGTCTGGCCACTGACACTGTCGATGATGGAGCTGTAGACGTGGGGGATCACCTTCTCGACTCCTGCCTCCAGCGCGATCCGCACTATCTCCTCGAAGTTCTCAAGATCGATGCCGCCGGTGGGCTCCAGCCAGAAGCCGTGGCGGGCACAGGCCTCGGCCACTGCCTGATATTCGGCGCGGCAGGCGAGTCCCCCCATGGGGAAGAACTTGACCGAGCTGCCGCCCATGTCCTTGAGCAGGGCAATGGCGGTGTCGATGGGGACGATGCCGTCAGCCTGCTGTGCGCTGAGGGGGCCAGTGGAGATCTTCACCATGCCGGGGATGCCGGTGGGGGAGACAAGGCCATTGACCAGGGTGTCAGCTTGACCGAGCAGCGCCCGGCTGGCCCCGACCCCGGTGAACACCTGATTGACATGCTGAGGCTGCAACTGGCGGGCCAGCTCGGCCACCATGGCGGACTGGCGCGGATCACCTGCTCCCAGCCCGATGGAGAGGGCGTTGTCGATAAGCTTGGCGTAGGCCTCCATGTCGGCGACGGCAGAGGGAATGTCCGGGTAGTTCTTGGAGAGCACACCGACCAGTACGTGGCCCTCGGCAGCCTCATAAATGTCGACGGCATTCTCTTTGGAACCAGCCAGCACGTTGAGGCAGACCCGATCGCGGTAGTAATTGGGGGTAAGAGACATCAGTTGTTCTCCTGAACGAGGTGGGCAATGGCGGAGTGGATCTGGTCGAGCTGGGGCAGGGTGACGCTGCGCACGTCTATCTCGATGTGCCCCTCGTTGGCCTTGTAGCCGCGGCAGTAGATGGCAGGCGTGCCCTGTTGCAGACGGGAGACCACTTCCACCGTGGTCATGCCGATCTGCTGGTGGTCGAAGGCGATGTCGGTGCGGGCGATGTCGCGCCCCGCGCTGTCCCACACCACCTTGGCGGTGACGCCGGGCAGCTGGTTGAGGCACTCGATGAAGGGGGTCATCTTGGCGACCATGGCGGTGCCGCTCTCCTTCTCTTTGGCCAGGTAGCGCTCGATGG
This sequence comes from Aeromonas sp. R7-1, assembly GCF_040908115.1. Classification (NCBI taxonomy): domain Bacteria; kingdom Pseudomonadati; phylum Pseudomonadota; class Gammaproteobacteria; order Aeromonadales; family Aeromonadaceae; genus Aeromonas; species Aeromonas sp. R7-1. The sequence goes on from NZ_JBFODD010000021.1 coordinate 20,830, forward strand.
CGTGAGTGAGGCCGAGGATCCCCTCCTTGCCCACCTTCATGGCACGGCCTATGCCGCCAGCCTGCTGCTTGACCCACTCCACATACTGACGCCTGCCGAGCACCAGGCCGCTGGTGGGCCCTTCGATGGCCTTGGCGCCGCTGTAGATGACCAGATCAGCCCCCTGGTTGTAGTAGAGACGCAGATCCTCCTCAGCCGCCGCATCGACGATGAGCGGGAGCCCGTGGGCCTTGGCCACCTCGGCTGCCTCGGCCACCGACAGAATGCTCTTCTGCACGCAGTGGTGGGACTTGATGTAGAGGATGGCGGCAGTATTGGCATGGATGGCGGCGGCCAGCTGGGCGGATGAGCACTCGTTGGCGTAGCCTGCCTCCACCACCCTGCCGCCCCCCAGGTTGACCATGGTGCCGACGGGGGCACCAAAGTTCACGTTGTGACCCTTGGGCAGCACGATGTCGCTCGGCACGTCGTGGGCATGAGCATGCAACTGCTCGAGGCGATAGGGGTCGCCGCGCACTATCACGGCGGCCACCGACTGGGCGATGCCGGCGCTGGCGCAGGAGACCACCACCGCATCTTCAACGCCCAGCAGATCGGCCAGGTAGGCGCCGGTCTTGTTGACCAGATCCTTCACCTCGAAGTAGTGGCCGAGGCCGAAGTTGACCGCATCGACCACCTCTTGCTCGGGGGTGGAGACGCCGAGGATGGTCATGCGCCCGGAGGCGTTGATCACCGGTTTGAGCCGGTATTTCTCATACACAGAAGGCATGGTGTGATTTCCCGTAGTGAGTCAGAACCAGTTCGCCGCCCACCAGGGCGGCGAGAGGGAGCAGTTGCCGGTCACCGTTGCGGGCGCCGGCCTCGGTATCGGTAAAGAGAGTGGGGCCGCAGCTCACCTCGAACAGGGTGATGTCTGCATCGGCGCCAACCTCGAGTCGCCCCTTGCCGGGCAGGCGCAGGGCATCGGCGGCCTGGTGGGTGACGCAGGCGAGCACCTGCTCCAGGGTCATGCCGATGGCGAAGAACTTCGACATCACGTGGGCAAGGCTGTAGACGGGCCCCTTGATGCGGTTCTTGCAGTAGATGTCTGAACTGATGGTGTGGGGCAGGATGCCCTGGGCAATGGCCAGCTCCGCCACTTCGAAGCTGAAGCTGGCGCCGCCGTGGCCGATGTCGAGCAAGAGTCCCCGCCGCATCGCTTCGCGTACCGCCTGGCGCAGTTCACCCGCCGGGGTCAGGATGCGGTTGGGCTTGCCGTTGAAGCAGTGGGTCAGCAGATCGCCCTCCCCCAGCAGGGCGACGATCTCGTCCAGATCCGGCGGCGTGTTGCCCACGTGCACCATCAGTGGCAGGTTGCCATTGGCCTGCTGGATCTGCTTGGCCATGCGTAGGGGTTGCAGACCGCTTTCACCCACCACGCTGCCGCTCATGCGCGCCTTGATGCCGACGATGAAGCTGGGATGGCGCCGGATGGCCGCCTGGGCGAGGGCGGGATCGATGTCTGCCGGATCCGCCAGCTCGTTCTGGCGCAGCAGGCCGATGCGGGAGATGTTGAGCAGGGCGTGCACCCGGGTCTTGCAGCCGGCGGCGAGACGCTGGAAGTCGTCCACGTCGTCGGCCCCGGTACTGCCGGCGTCGATGACGGTGGTGACGCCGGATTCCACGCCCACCTTGTCCGGCTCATCGTGATAGAGGGGGGAGGCGGGGTAGCAGTGGGTGTGGCCGTCAATCCAGCCGGCGCTCACATGGACCTGCCCGCCCAGAGTGAGGGTTTGCTTCGCCTCTGTGCTTTCTGGCAGCGAACCCAGCGCCGCTATCTTGCCATGCTTGATGGCGACGTCGACGAGCTGCCCGTTTCCCAGGCGTCCCGCCCTGATGATCGTGTCGTACATGCTGATATCCCTCTTGTAACCTGCTTGCGTTCTTACTGCGAGACCGCTTCCAAGGCTCATGTGTTGCTCTTCACCTTGCTGACGACCTCTCGCGACAGAGCGCAAACAGGTTCTTGAATGCCGCCCAAGAGACGGCCTTGGATTAAGCCAGGGCGATGGGGAAGAAGGTCCCGAACAGCATGGCCCCCAGAATGGCACCGCCCGTGATGGGCTTCTCCCAGATGTAGAACAGCAGGGCACCCAGCAGGGAGCCTATCCCGATGGGAATGGAGGCGCCCATGGCGGAGAGGATGATGAGGGGACCGAGGAAGCGGCCCGAGCTGTTGCCAGCCCCCATCATGACGTCCGCCCCGTAGGTGGAGTTGCTCTGGTTGATGGTGAACTTGCGCGCCAGGATGATCACGTAGCCGATGGCCATCCCAATCCCCATGCCGGTGATCAGGGAAGCGGTGAAATTTTCCACCGGATAGACGATGCCGGCCCCCAGCAGCAGGGCGGGCACCCCGAGGCCGACTCCGGTCTGGATGGCGCCGCCGATGTCGAGGATCCCCACCAAGGAGCCCTCGATGATGCGGGCGAACAGGAAGCTGGCACCGAAGGCGGCGACTGCACCATAGGCCCCCGTGTCCATGCCGGCTTTCAGCATGGCGACGAAGGCCACCTCGTTGAAGGCGCCGACCCCGTAGAGGTAGAACATGTGGGTACCGGCGAAGACGCCGGAAGAGAGCAGACCGACAAAGATGGGGAAGGACCAGTCGGCATACCAGAAGTTGTTTCTCAGTTTCTCATCCATGGTGTGCTTCCTTATTTGCCGCTCATGAGGTTGTGGACGTTTTCCAGCCACAGGGGAACGCCCAGGTGGAAGGATTCAATGAGTTTCATGTCAAAGCCGCGGAAGAAGCCGCTCAGCACGAACAGCAGGACGATGGCACTCATCATCACCTTGGTGACGTGGTTCCAGCCGCTCTCTTCCACCCCCTTGCCGATCAGGATGCCAAGCACCAGGCCTGGTACCGCGTTGCCCATGATGAGCTGGGCCAGACCGCCGAAGATGGTGGCCCAGAAGCCGGACTTCTTGCCTGCCTCGATGGCGGCCAGCCAGAAGATCACCGGCATGACGGTGTTGACCAGCAGGTTGGCGGCGGGCACCAGTACCTTGACCGCGGTGACCTGCAGGGCGGCTGGCACGGCGGCGGCCGTGCTGTTGAGGAAGGCGACCACGATGGCACCTATGATGCCGCAGGCGATGGCCATTTTTTTGGGGTCATGGAGGGTGGTGGCGAGATCCCGGTTCTTGATCATGAGGGCTGCCGCGCCCCAGTTCGGCAGGATGCGGTGATCCACGTCCTGAGTGAAGGCGCCGGCCGCGACCGTGGAGGCCCAGGCGTTGAAGAAGAAGCCAAGACCGAACGAGAAGTGGGAGGCGGGGTCCCCTTCGCAGGAGTTGAGTTCGCCCAGGGTGCGGAACGCGCCCATCCCCTGCACGGTCGGGGCGTGGAACATCCGCGCCGCGCCAGCCCCCACCCCGACGCCTACCAGGCCGCCGATGATGAGTGACTTCATCAAAATGATTAGAAACATCCAACTTGTCCTTTTGGTTGTGGGGTCAGGCCCGGGTGAAATCCACCTTGTCGACATCCAGGCTGGTGACCTTGACGGTGATCGCCAGCCGGACCCGGAACTCATGGCGCTGGCGTGGCAGGAAGAAGAACAGGAACTTCTCCACCCGTACCGACTCCTCGGCCTCGAGCACCTCGACTTCGAGGGGTTCGATGCGCAGCATCACCTTGGGGCTCTCCTTGAGCAGGCTGGGTTGCACCTGGCTGAGGGCGGCGGCGAACGCCTGCTGGCGAGTCGCCCCCTTGCCGTTGACCGTGATCCGGGTGGTGAAGTGCTCTTTCATCAGGCGCGTCCGTGTTTCTTGGCGAAGGCTTCGATCAGCTTCTGGCCCAGCTCTTCCTTGTCCATGAAGCCGAAGCCCAGTACCACGCACCCCTCGTTGATGGCGGTGACACCCTCTTCGATGGATCGCATGCCGTAGCGGCACTTGTAGCCGTACTTGGTCTGGGCCGTGATGGCGCCCGCGCCACCGCTGCCGCAGAAGGAGATGCCAAGGTCGGCCTGCTCCTTGTTCATCACATCACCGAGCTTCATGTCGGCGGCCATGCCGGGGATGACGGTCACGGTGGCGCCGGCGGCTTCTGCGCCTGCCCCCACTTTCTGACCCTTGCCGAGACGATCTCCAATCACGAGTTTGATGGCAGTCATTTAGCTTTCTCCTTTTACTGAGCTGAGTTCGTTTTCTTTGGCCACTTCAAAATGGACGGACAAGAGGTGCGCCTCCTCGTAGGCGAGGCGGTCGAGCCAGGCGACGACCTGCTCTGCCAGGCGCAGGGAGAGGGGGGAGATCTCCTCGAACAGGCTGAGGTCGACCTCCGGCAGGGACTCCCCGCTGTAGGAGCGCCACACCATGGCCTTGACGTGGGAGGCCAGCATCTGCTGCTGCACGTCGTTGGGGTGTATACCCTGATCCGCCAGCAGGTTGTGAATGCGGGCCAGGGTCAGGTCGGTCTTGCGCAGCAGTGCCGGGCTGTCCGGGGTCAGGGGGGCGTCATGGGTGTCGGTATTCAAGGTCTGCTCTCCAGGCTGGCAGAAAGGATGGGCTCACCATAAAGCGGAGGAGAGTGCGGGAGGAGGCAGGTTTTTTCCGATTCGAAGTGGAAATCCGGAGGGAAAGGCATCAAAAGAAGCCCTTTTGGCGTTCAGGAAGAGGAAAGGAGCGTACTGGCGGCAAGGGAGTGTGATCGGTGGCGCGTTTTGACGTCGCCTTCGCCCGATCGTTTATTGGCGCAATGTGTGAGCTGTCTCACGCACAGGTGGGAGCCGGAGGAAAGCGGGCACAAAAAAGGGCTCTGTCGGGCCCTGCGAGGATCCGCCTCTCAGGTGGCGGGTGCCGCACTGCTGGTCGGCAGGGTCTGATTCTGGTAGCGCAGGTCCTCTTCGATGATGACATCGACGTCCAGCGGCTTGCCGTTGCGGATCACCGAGATGGTGAGCTTGGTGCCGGGGCGGCTCTCGACGATTTTGTCCATGACGGGACGCACGCCGGTGATGGCCTCTCCGTTGATCTTGAGCAGCACATCCCCACGTTTGAGACCGGCCTTGGTGGCTGGGCCATTGGGATCCAGGCTCTCCACCACCAACCCCTGCAAGTCCCCCAGGTTCAGCATGCGCGCGACGATGGGATTGATCTCGACGCTGGAGATGCCGAGGTAGCCGCGGATGACCCGGCCGTTGGCGATCAGCTCGTCCATGATGCGCTTGGCCAGCTTGTAGGGGATGGCAAAACTGATTCCATAGCTCTCCTGATTGCCGTTGAGGTGGTAGGCGGCGGTATTGATACCCACCAGATCGCCACGGCCATTGACCAGGGCGCCTCCGGAGTTGCCCTCGTTGATGGCGGCATCGGTTTGCAGCAGATCCTGTCTGCCATTGCTGTCCGGCCCCATGCTGGAGAGGCCGATACGGCCGGTGGCGCTGATGATGCCCTGGGTGATGGTCTGGCCGACGTTGTAGGGGTTGCCGATGGCGAGCACCACGTCTCCCACGTCCGGCAGACGATCCGGGTCCTGCGGGATCACCGGCAGGTTGTCCGATTCGATGTAGAGCACCGCCAGATCGGTCAGTTTGTCGGTGCCGACCAGCTCTGCACTGAATACCCGACCATCTTGCAGGGCGACGATGATCTGGTCCGCATCGGCGATGACGTGATAGTTGGTGAGCACGTGACCGCGCTGGTTCATGATGACGCCGGACCCCAGCCCCTGGGGTCTGAGTTCGGCTTTTTCACCGCGATTGCCGGCGAAGCTGCGGGTGTAGATGTTGACGACGGCAGGGCCGGCGCGATGGGCCGCGTAGGAGAAGCTCAGCTCGCGGGCATTGGTGATGAGGCCCGGCAGGGGGGCGCCGCCACGAAAATTGGGGAACACCAGCAACAAAAGCGCAGCCATGGCGAGGCCAAAGCCGACGGACTTGCCCAAGTAGCTGATCAGAGGTGGGATTTTCATGTCTTTCTCGTCCGTACAGGCTGCGGGCAGAGAATAACATTATCGATGGATAAAAATCACCCGCGGCGGTTGCCGCGGGTGTGAGGGGCTTAACGGATCACCAAATAGAGCGAGGAGTCACCGCGCTGGATGTTCAGCGCCAGGACTTCCGGCTTGTTTTTCAACACCTTGGTCAGTTCACCCATGGAGTTGATGCGCTGGCGGTTGACCCCGATGATGATGTCGCCCTTTTGCAGGCCGGAGGCGGCTGCCGGTGAGCGGGGATCGATGTCGGAGACGGCCACGCCGGTCACGGGGTCCGTGATGGTGCTCAGCTTGGCCCCTTCCAGGGCCGGATGCAGGGCGCTGGCCAGGATCTCGCTGTCATCCGCTTTCTTCAGGGTGACCTTGACGGTCTGCTCCTTGCCGTCACGGATGAGGCCGAGCGAGACCTGCTTGTCGGCCCCCATGGTGGCGATCTTTGCACGCAGCTCGCCGAAGGAGCGGATGGGCTTGCCATCGATGCTGATGATGATGTCGCCTGCCTTGATGCCTGCCTTGGCGGCAGCGGAGTCAGGCATGACCTGGTTGACGAAGGCACCGTCCTTCTTGTTGTAGCCGAAGGTCTTGGCGATTTCGCTGGTGAGCTCGGTGCCGGTGATCCCCAGTTGGCCACGGCGCACTTCGCCGTATTTCACGATCTGCTCGGAGAGATCGCGCACCATGTTGGACGGGATGGCAAAGCCGATGCCGATGTTGCCGCCGTTGGGGCCCAGGATGGCGGTGTTGATGCCGATCAGCTCCCCGCGCAGGTTGAGCAGGGCGCCGCCCGAGTTGCCGGAGTTGATGGCCGCATCGGTCTGGATGAAGTTCTCCAGATTTTCGATGTTGAGGCCGCTGCGACCCAGGGCGCTGACAATGCCGGAGGTGACGGTCTGGCCCAGGCCGAACGGGTTGCCGATGGCCAGCGCGTAGTCACCGACTCTCAGCTCGTCGGAGTCGGCGAACTTGATCTGCACCAGATCCTCGGCCTTGATTTGCAGCAGGGCGATATCCGACTGTTTGTCTTCCCCTATTTTCTTGGCCGCATACTCACGGCCATCCTTCAGGTTGACCTTGATCTCGTCCGCCTCGTGGACCACGTGGGCGTTGGTGATGACGTAGCCTTTCTTGGCATCGATGATGACGCCGGAACCAAGCGCCTGGAAGGGCTGCTCGCTCACCTGCTCGTCAGGCATGTTGGGGCCGAAGAAGAAGCGGAATTGCTCCGGCAGGCGTTGGCGGGTGATCTTCTTGCCAGAGACGGAGATGTTGACCACGGCAGGGGTCACCTGCTCGAGGACGGGGGCCAGGCTCGGCATCTCCTGGTTGTTCGCCATCAGGGGCAGTGCGGCCTGCGCCGGTGCTGAGGACATGGCGATACCGACACTGAGGGCTAAGACACTGAATACAGAAAGAGATTTACGCATATGAGAAACAGCTCCCAGAAAAAGTTGCAGTGCAATCGTCAAGGTCTGACCACGATAAAGCGTAATTAGTTCAACCGACGATCAGCCCGGCTGCTTGAGCAGGCCGGACGCACCGGCGTAATCGCGGGGAGGAAGGCCCGGCTCCTCGCTGTTGGCGGCATCGCCTGTTTCTTCCACTTCGGGTTCGCGGAACAGTGGTTCCTGTACCTTGGCCAGGAACTTGCTCTGTTCCGCCATATGGCGATAAAGGGTCTGGTACTGTTCGGCCAGTTGCTCCATCAGGGCGGCGCTGTCGGCGAAGTGGGTGGTGATCTGCCCCTGGTAGCTTTCCAGCTCCTTGTGGGCTTTTTTCAGCTCCTGTTCCAGGCGTCCGGCATCCCGGCTACGGACAGAGAAGCGGCCGATCAGCACGCCGATGATCAGGGCGGCGATCGCCAGCAGGATCCCGTTAAACAGAGTCATAGAAGCTCCTTGTTACAGCTAACACGATGAATTTGAAGCGGTCGGATGGACCGCAACGCCTCGTTGGCACTATACCGTGCCCCCTGAGAGCGTGATACCATTTTGTCCCTCATTCAGGGACTTGGAGGCGGTTTACAGGATGACCCCGCAGCAAAAATATCAGCAGGATTTGCAGCGCCCCGGCTTTGTGGCCGATCCGGCCCAGGCCATGGCAGTCGCCCGCCTGGAGCGACTCTATCAGGATCTGTGCGCAAGCCCGACTCCGACCAGATCCCGTGGCCTGCTGGGTTGGCTGCAAAAGCCGAAAACCCGTGACCCCGTCCAGGGGTTATATATGTGGGGCGGTGTGGGCAGAGGCAAGACCTGGCTGATGGATACTTTTTTTGAGAGCCTGCCGGGGGAGCGCAAACTGCGCATCCACTTCCACCGTTTCATGCACCGGGTGCACGATGAGCTCAAAGGGCTGACCGGTCAGTCCGATCCGCTCAAGCTGATCGCCCGCAAGCTGGCCGACGAGACCGACGTCATCTGCTTCGACGAGTTTTTCGTCTCGGATATCACGGATGCCATGCTGCTCGGCACTCTGTTCCAGGAACTCTTTGGCCATGGCGTGGTGCTGGTGGCCACATCCAACATCCCCCCTCAGGATCTCTACCGCAACGGGTTGCAGCGTGCTCGCTTCCTGCCTGCCATCGCGCTTATCGAGCGCCACTGCGAGGTGATCAATGTCGATGGCGGTGTCGATTACCGGCTGCGAACCCTGGAACAGGCAGAGATCTATCACTTCCCGCTGGATGATCAGGCCAGGAGCAACCTGGATCGTTATTTCAGCCAGTTGACCGGGATTGGGCAGGTGACTGCCGCCGCACTGGAAATCAACCATCGCCAACTGAGTGCACTGGGCGTGGGGGAAGGGGTGCTTTATATGGAGTTTGAACAGCTGTGCTGTACTCCACGCTCCCAGGGCGACTACATCGAATTGGCCCGTGAGTTCCACACTGTCCTGCTGGCCAATGTGCAACCCATGGGCAGCGGTACGGATGACGCGGCCCGCCGCTTCATCGCCATGGTGGATGAGTTTTATGAGCGGCATGTAAAGCTCATCATATCGGCGGCGGTCCCCATGACCGGGCTCTATGGCGAAGGCTTGCTGAATTTCGAATTCAAGCGTTGCCTTTCACGGCTTCAGGAGATGCAATCGCACGAATACCTTGCCAGAGTGCACCTTCCTTAGTCACAATACCGCGCCTGCCAGTCGGATGGGCATCTGCGGCAGGTAGGGCCGGGCGACATTTGCTAGCTTCATGGCAGTGAAATTAGCAGGTGATATTTAAGGCAACTTCACTTATAATCGCCCGGCCCACGTTACAGCTGTCGATAAGACAGCAACACTTTAAGCTTTACTTGTATTCGAAGGGGTACAGGTAGGCCATCGTTTGTTGTTTGTGGGAGAGCCCCCATAAGCAATTGGGTCTGTAACAGGTAATTGGGTTTAACTTAATGAAAACTTTCGTTGCCAAGCCAGAAACCGTAAAACGTGACTGGTACATTGTGGACGCAGAAGGTAAAACTCTGGGTCGTATCGCAACCGAGATCGCTGCTCGTCTGCGTGGTAAGCACAAAGCCGAGTACACTCCGCACGTTGACACCGGTGACTACATCATCGTTGTAAACGCTGAGAAGGTACACGTAACCGGTAAGAAATTTACCGACAAAATGTACCACGCTCACTCCGGTTTCCCGGGTGGTATCAAGTCCATCAGCTTCGACAAGCTGATTCAGCGTAAGCCGGAAATGGTAATCGAAGCTGCCGTCAAGGGCATGCTGCCGAAGGGCCCGCTGGGCCGTGCCATGTTCCGTAAGCTGAAAGTTTACGCAGGCGCAGAGCACGCTCATGCTGCTCAGCAACCTCAAGTACTGGATATCTAACGGGAACTGGCAACATGGCAGAAAATCAATACTACGGTACCGGCCGTCGCAAAAGCTCCACTGCTCGCGTATTCATCAAAGCGGGTAGCGGTAAAATCGTAATCAACCAGCGCTCCCTGGAGCAATACTTCGGCCGTCCGACTGCCCGCATGGTAGTTCGTCAGCCGCTGGAACTGGTCGAGATGACCGAGAAACTGGATCTGTACATCACCGTTAACGGTGGTGGCATCTCCGGTCAAGCTGGTGCGATCCGCCACGGTATCACTCGTGCTCTGATGCAGTACGACGAGACCCTGCGTTCCGAACTGCGTAAAGCTGGCTTTGTTACTCGTGATGCCCGTAAGGTTGAGCGTAAGAAAGTCGGTCTGCACAAAGCGCGTAAGCGTCCGCAGTACTCCAAGCGTTAATTCGCTTTTGGTACGCACTCTCAGGAGTGTCAAAAAAGCCTGGCAATTTGCCAGGCTTTTTTTATTGGTAATGTTACATGTGACAATGCTAAGCATACGTCACAAAAGACAAAAAATTGTGTATTTATTGTTTTTGCCCATCGACTCCCTTTCTTGTCAAATTGTTATCTTTTCTTTAAAATTTCCATGGTCTTTCTGTGTCAATTGCCACTCCGCTTCCATTGCAGTTGTCAGAGGGAGAGGAGAAGTAAACAGGGACACTATAAGAATGAGCGGAGTCCACATGGGAGAGTTTTTGGATGAGCAATGCGCCAGTTGATACCGGTCGCCGCAGATTTCTTACTTGGTCAACGGTTGCCGTTGGCGGTGTAGGAGCTGCTTTTACCGCAGTGCCGTTTATTAAGTCATGGAATCCGAGTGCCAAAGCCAAGGCGGCAGGCGCCCCGGTTGAAGTGGATATCAGCAAGCTGGAGCCGGGTCAGCTAATCCGCGTCGAGTGGCGTGGTAAACCGGTCTGGGTGGTGAAGCGCACCAAGCAGACGCTGGATGCTCTGGCTGCACATGATGACAAGCTGCGGGATCCTGCGTCAGACGAGCCACAGCAACCGGACTATGCCCACAATGGCTACAGATCCATCAAACCGGAGATCTTCGTGGCCGTTGGCATCTGCACTCATCTGGGATGCTCCCCCTCCTATCTGCCCGACAGCTTCGGCGAGCAGGTTCAAGGGGTAACTTCCGGCTTCTTCTGCCCCTGCCATGGCTCCAAATTCGACATGGCTGGTCGAGTGTTCCAGGGCGTCCCCGCACCGCTGAACCTGGTCATTCCGCCATACCAATTTCTTAGCGACACGACCATTCTGGTCGGTGCCGATGGCAAGGAGGCCTGACCATGTTTGCCAAACTCATGGGCTGGATCGATGATCGTTTCCCGCTCACGGCCATGTACAACGACCATATGGCCAAGTATCCGGCGCCCAAGAACCTGAACTTCTGGTACTTCTTCGGCTCGCTTGCCATGTTGGTGCTGGTCAACCAGATCATCACCGGCATCTGGCTGACCATGAACTACAACCCTTCGGCGGAAGGTGCCTTCGCTTCCGTGGAATACATCATGCGGGATGTGGATTATGGCTGGCTGCTGCGTTATATGCACTCCACCGGGGCATCCGCCTTCTTCATCGTGGTTTACCTGCACATGTTCCGCGGCATGATCTACGGCTCTTACCAGAAGCCACGGGAACTGCTGTGGATCTTCGGCATGCTGATCTTCCTGGTGCTGATGGCCGAGGCCTTCATGGGTTACCTGCTGCCCTGGGGGCAGATGTCGTTCTGGGGGGCCCAGGTCATCATCTCGCTGTTCGGTGCCATCCCCGTTATCGGTGACGATCTGACCCTGTGGATCCGGGGGGATTATGTCATCTCGGGTGCGACCCTGAACCGCTTCTTTGCGCTGCACGTCATCGCTCTGCCGCTGGTGCTGGTGATGCTGGTGGCCATGCATATCCTGGCGCTGCACGAGGTGGGCTCCAACAACCCCGATGGCATCGACATCAAGAAGCACAAGGACGAGAACGGCTGGCCACTGGATGCGGTCGCGTTCCACCCCTATTTCACTGTGAAGGACATGATCGGGGTAGCCGGTTTCCTGTTCTTCTTCTGTGCCATCATCTTCTTCAAGCCGGACATGTGGGGCTATTTCCTCGAGAAACCGAACTTTGAGGTGGCCAATGGCCTGAAGACTCCGGCGCATATCGCCCCGGTCTGGTACTTCACCCCCTTCTACGCCATCCTGCGTGCGGTGCCGGACAAGCTGCTGGGGGTCATCATGATGGGCCTCTCCATCGTGGTGCTGTTCCTGTTGCCTTGGCTGGATCGTTGCAAGGTGCGCTCGGTGCGTTACCGCAGCACCCTGCACAAGCTGAACATCGCCCAGTTCGTGGTCTGCTTCATTATCCTGGGGGTGCTGGGCGTGCTGCCATCAACCCCGACCCTGACGCTGATTGCACAGCTCTGTACTCTGGGTTATTTCGGATTCTTCGTCCTGTTGTTCTTCTACAGCAAGAATGAGAACACCAAGCCGCTGCCGGAGAGGGTGACATTCAAATGAAAAGAATAATTTTTGCAGTGCTGGCCCTGCTGCCAGGTCTGGTGTTGGCCTCTGGCGGTGGCTTCCCCCTCGACAAGGCGGAGTACGATCTGAGTGACAAGGCATCCCTGCAACGGGGGGCCGCCACCTTCATGAACTACTGTGCCGGCTGTCACTCCACCCAGTACCAGCGTTATAACCGGGTGGCGGCCGATATTGGCATTCCGGACGATCTGATGAAGGAAAACCTGGTCTTCACCGGCGCCAAGATCGGCGACCTGATGAAGAGCGCCATGTCCGAGAAGGATGCTGCGCGCTGGTTCGGCGCGCCGCCCCCCGACCTGACCCTGGTTGCCCGGGTGCGTGGTGCAGACTGGATCTACACCTATCTGCGATCCTTCTACGTGGACGAGACCCGTCCATTCGGGGTAAACAACGCCGTCTTCCCGTCCGTGGGTATGCCCCATGTGCTGGAGCCGTTGCAGGGGACGCCCCGCGCCGAGTTCGAGACGCACACCCTGGATGGCGTGGAGATGCAGCAAGTCGTCAGCATCAAATCTGACGGCAACGGTGAAATGAACAACGAAGAATATGATCAGACGGTACTGGATCTGGTAAACTTCTTGGTCTACTCGGCTGAGCCGGTGCAGCAGGAGCGCGAACGCATGGGCTTCTGGGTACTCGGATTCATCGCTATCTTCTTCATCTTCACTGTGCTGTTGAAGAAGGAATTCTGGCGCGACGTTCACTAAGCGACCAGATCGGAGTAATATGACGCACGGCAATGAAGACAGACATGCTTCATTGCCGTTTCTGCTTTTTAATGACGGGAGGGTTCAATGGCTGTAGCTGCCAATAAGCGTTCGGTAATGACGCTGTTTTCCGGTGCCAACGATATGTTCAGCCATCAGGTGCGTATTGTCCTGGCGGAGAAGGGTGTTAGCGTGGATATCTGCCAGGTTGATCCTGCCAACCTGCCGGATGAGCTGGCCGAGCTGAACCCGTACAACACTGTACCGACTCTGGTGGATCGCGAGCTGGCGTTGTACACCTCGCGCATCATCATGGAGTATCTGGATGAACGTTTCCCGCATCCGCCCCTGATGCCGGTTTATCCGGTCGCGCGCGGCAACAGCCGTCTGATGATGCACCGCATCGAGCTGGACTGGTACTCTCTGGCCGACAAGATCATGGCGGGCACCGATACCGAAGCCGCCCGTGCCGAGTTGCGCGACAACCTGCTGGCCATCGCTCCCATCTTCGGCGAGATGCCCTACTTCATGAGCGAAGAGTTCGGTCTGGTCGACTGCTACATGGCGCCGTTGCTGTGGCGTCTGCCGAGCCTGGGCATCGATTTCACCGGCCGTGGCGCCAAAGAGCTGAAGGCTTACATGGTACGCCTGTTCGAGCGTGAATCCTTCCAGGCTTCCCTGACCGAGGCCGAGCGCGAGATCCGTGCCGGCGTATGAGCATGGAACCGACAATGACACCCAGTCGCCCGTATCTGCTGCGGGCGTTTTTTGACTGGTTGCTGGATAACGATCTGACTCCCCATCTTGTGGTCAATGCCAACATTCCCCATGTGATGGTACCGATGCAGTTCGTACAGGATGGCCAGATTGTTCTGAACATCGCCCCCCGGGCCGTGGGCCAGTTCCACATGGACAATGACGCTGTCAGCTTCAGTGCCCGTTTCGGTGGCATATCGCAGCAGGTCTATATCCCCATGGCGGCCGTACTGGCCATCCATGCCAGGGAGAACGGAGTGGGGACCCTGTTCCCGCCGGAGCCCGGGTATGACCTCTGGCTGGAACAGGCACAGACACCCACGTCGGTTGACCCCGAGCCGGAACCACCGCGCCCGAGCGGTCGCCCGACCCTGAAAGTCATCAAATAAAAAACGCAGCCTGAAGGCTGCGTTTTTTCATCCTGCCAGATGGTCAATTCTGGGCAAACTCGAAGGCTTTGATCACCTGCTTAACGCCACTGACGTGGCGGGCGATTTCTACGGCCTGATCCCCTTCCTGGCGGGTGACCAGCCCAATGAGAAATACCTCGCCATTCTCGGTGACAACCTTCACCTTGGCGCTGTCGAAGTTCTTGGTGCCCAGCATGTCGGCCCGCACCTTGGAGGTGATCCAGGTGTCATTGCTGCGCACGCCGATACTGACTGGTTTGCCAAGGCGCAGCTCGTTGTAGACATGGCGAACCCCTTCAATCCGGCTCACGATTCTGCCCGCTTCCTGTTTGTAAGCGTCAGAGGGTGTCTGACCCACCAGCAGCACACGGCCGTTGTTGCTGTAGACACTGATCTTGCTGGCGGCGCTCAGGGGCTTGTTGTCGGCCAACAGGTTGGCGGCTTTCAGCTCTATGGTCTGATCGTCCCACTGGGCACCCAGGGTGCGGCGATCGCCGCTCGCCTTGGCGGTGCCAGCCGCGCCACCGACCACCACGGCAGCACAGCCTTGCAGCAGCAGGACGCCGGTCAGCAGGGCAAGAGCGAGAATAGGCTTCTTCATGGTTTCAGTCTTCCTGTTGCGGGAAAAGTGTCTGGTCGATGAGATCACAGAGACAGTGCAGGGTCAACAGGTTCACTTCCAGAATACGAGGACGGCGAGCGGAAGGAACGCGGATCTCCACGTCATTGGGGCCCAGCAGACCGGCGATCTCTCCCCCGTCTCCGCCACCGAGAACAATGATGGTCATGTCGCGGGAGAGGGCGGCCTCCGCAGCCTTGATGAGGCTGCGGCTGTTGCCTGTCGTGGTGATGACCACCAGGATGTCGCCTGGTTGTCCCAGAGCACGTATCTGTTTGGCATAGACCTCTTCGAAACCGTGATCCGTGGCGATGGCGCTGATGGTCGCCATGTCGGGCGTCAGGGCGAGACCGGGCAGGGAGGGGCGAGGAGTTTCATAGCAGTTCACCAGTTCGGAAATGAACAGCTGTGCCAATGCCGAGGAAGGACCATTGCCACATGCCATCACCTTGTGGCCATTGAGCAGGCAGATGGTCAGCATCTGGGCTGCCGTATGGATGGCATCCGGCAGTGCTTCGGCGGCAGCTATCTTGGTCTGGATGCTTTCGGTGTAATTCTCTTTGATGGGATCAGTCATGGGGTCCTCTTAAAACGCGTTCTGGATCCAGTCCGGCTGGTCGCCCTCGAACGCGATCACATCGAATCGACAGGCCTGGTTGGCCTCATTGATGGCATGTTGCTTGAAATAGTGGCGCGCGGCCAGCACGATCTTGTGCTGTTTGCGCCGGGTGACCGAGCTGGCTGCACCGCCATGGGTGGCGTTGGCGCGATATCTCACTTCAACGAACACCAGGGTCTCTCCCTGGCGCATGATGAGATCGATCTCGCCGCCACGGCAGCGGTAGTTGCGGGTAACGGGTTGCAGGCCTCGTGCCTGCAACCAGCGTTCCGCTATTTGCTCAAAGTGTTGTCCCTTGCTCGTCGCTGCCGACGGCAACAGGTTCAACCACTGCTGGTGAAGTTGTGTCAGTAGCCTCTTCATGAGTCGCATCCTCCAGCTGGGGGGCGGCGCTGTCGCTGACCAGCTTGCCATTCTGGTAGGTGGCCCAGTCCAGCATGCGCACTATGTTGCCCTGGGGATCCACGCTCAGCTGGCCGCTCATGCCGGGTTGCTGCATGGCATTGACCTTGCGCATTTGCGGCAGGTTGCCTGCCAGGCTGACGGCATCGTAGCCGAGGGCGAACAAGCGCAGCAGGTCGCCCTGGGTCTGGGGCCAGAGCAGGGCAATCTGTTCACGCTGCGTCTCGAAGCCACCCAGCAGCAGTGGCATGTCGGAGATATGCATGCCGTTGAGCTCGGATGCTACCTCGGTCGTCCCGCCGTCGTATCCCCGCGAGCTGCTGTAGATGGGCAGGCTGCCCATGGGATTGACCGAGATGTCCACATAGGGCTTGATCATCCGGGTCTCCAGGCTGTTGGCCACCACATAGACGGCGTCGATGCTGCGCGGCGCAGCATCGGACAGCTGGACAATCTCCCCGGCTCGAGCCGTGGAACGGCCGCTCAGAGCGTTCTTGACCATGCCCTGCACTTCGTTGCGCGCCCCGAAGGTGGCAACCACGGGCTTCTCCTGGCTGACGCCGGCCCAGGCCTGTTCAAACGCCTTGATACTGCTGTAGCCAATCCGGCCTTGTGCCGCGATCAGCAGCGGCTTGCGGTAGCCCTGACCATAGAGGTACTGGGCCGCCTGGCTCGCATCGGCAGCGGCGGAGAGCGAGAAATAGAAGGTGTTGTCGTTGACGATCGGCTTGTCCAGCTCGTTGAGGGCCAGCACCGGCACGGTCGGACTCGACTTGAGCAGCTCCTCCACCTGATCCTTGAGCAGGGGGCCGATGATCATGTTGGCCCCTTCCTGAATGGCCTGCTTGTAGAGGTCCCCCATCGCCTTGCCCTGGGTATCATAGAAGTTCAGGGTGAACTGGCTCTGATTTTCTTTGTAGGACATCAACATGCCGTTGCGGATGGCGGCGCCCTGGGCTTCCAGGTTGCCGGAGAGCGGCAGGAAGACGGCGATCTGCTGCAGCGAACCGTTGTCCGTAGTAGCGAGATCCCCAAGGCCGGCCGGCATGTCGCTCTGGGCAGGGTGGTTAGGGAAGCTCTGCTTCCAGCCGGCAAGCTGGCGGGCCAGCTGGCTCGGCTGTGCCCCGAATTCGTTCACCAGCGCAGCAAGACGCAGCCAGCCGGTGGTCACATCGGGAGCTGGCTCCTCTTCGAGCGCTTGCAGGGTGGAGGGGGTCATGCTTTTCAGCAGTGACCAGATCTGCTGGTGATTGGTGGCCAGCTCATTCTTGGCCAGATAAGGTTCCAGCAGGATCAGCGACTTGGCCGCACCAAACTTGTTGTTGATGTCGAGCTGCAGCACCACGCGCTGGCGGTACCAGTCCTTCTGGGTATCGGCATCCAGCACCACATCCGGCTTGCCTTCCAGCAGGATCAGCGCCTGGTTGGCGTTGCCCTGGGCGAGCAGCAGGTGTGCCTGCAGCAGTTGCAACTGCGCCTGCTGCTCCGGGCTCTTCGCCTGCTTCTGCAACTGCTGATACAGGGCGGCAGCCGGTTTGGCCTGGCCGAGCGCCAGATAGCTGCGCGCCGCCATCATCTGCCACACGAAGGCCTCTGCCGGTTTGGCGGGATCCACCTGCTCCAGATACCACTGGGCATTCTTGGTCAGATCCGAGAAGGCTGACGGCATGCCGGGTTGTCCGGAAGATTGATTGGGCTCCGACGCACAGGCGGCGAGCAGGACTGCCGCGAGTAGGATGCCGAAGAGTCGTGATACACTTAGCTGCTTTATAACCCGGTTCAAGTTCATTCCCCGACCAGTGTTGAAATTCTCCATAGTGTAAACGGGCCAATATGGCGACACAATTGTCGGGACACTCGGAGCTCCCATGAGTGACATCCCAACCCTGTATATAGTCCCCACTCCGATCGGCAATCTGGCCGACATCACCCAGCGAGCACTGGACGTGCTGCGCAGCGTCGATCTGGTGGCTGCCGAGGATACCCGGCATACCGGGATCCTGCTCAGCCACTACCAGATCTCGGTACCGACCTTTGCCCTGCACGATCACAACGAGCAGCAAAAGGCGGATGTGCTGATCGCCCGCATCAAGGAGGGCAAGAGCGTGGCCCTGGTCTCCGATGCGGGGACGCCGCTCATCAGCGACCCCGGTTATCACCTGGTCACCCGTTGTCGTGAAGCCGGGGTCAAGGTGGTGCCGCTGCCCGGACCCTGCGCTGCCATCACGGCGCTGTCCGCCGCCGGGCTGCCCACCGACCGCTTCGCCTTCGAGGGTTTCCTGCCGGCCAAGGCCAAGGGGCGGGATGATCGCCTGCAAGCCGTCATCGAAGACACCCGCTCTCTGGTGTTCTACGAATCGCCGCGCCGGGTGCAGGAGACGGTGGAAGCGATTGCTCGCATCCTTGGTGAGCGCCAGGTGGTGGTGTGCCGCGAGCTGACCAAGACCTTCGAGTCCATCCACGGTCTGCCCGCCTCCGAGATGCTGGCCTGGCTCGGAGAGGACGATAACCGTTGCCGCGGGGAGATCGTGCTGGTGGTCGCCGGTGCCAGCAAGGTGGATGACGAGTTGCCTGCGGAGGCGATCCGCACCCTGGGCCTGCTGGTCAGCGAGCTGCCCCTCAAGAAGGCTGCAGCCCTCACCGCCGAGATCCACGGGGTGAAGAAGAACGCCCTCTACAAATACGGTCTTGAGCACTATTAATTGCCGTAAACCGGAATTGACGGTTTACCCCGTCCGTCTCGCGAGGCTATAATCCGCGCCTCGGAGTTGGCTGGGCAATCGCTGCTTCGTCGTTGTGTCCCTCGGGACAGACGGGCGGAGGGGAGGAAAGTCCGGGCTTCACAGGGCAGGGTGCCAGGTAACGCCTGGGGGGCGCGAGCCTACGACCAGTGCAACAGAGAGCAGACCGCCGATGGCCCGCAAGGGATCAGGTAAGGGTGAAAGGGTGCGGTAAGAGCGCACCGCGCGACTGGCAACAGTTCGTGGCACGGTAAACTCCACCCGAAGCAAGACCAAATAGGCCCCTATTGGCGCGGCCCGCGTTGGGGGCGGGTAGGTTGCTTGAGCCAGCGAGCGATTGCTGGCCTAGAGGAATGATTGCTACCCGGGGCAACCCGGTACAGAACCCGGCTTACAGGCCGACTCCGACCTCTTTCTGGTAAGTGATTACCTCGAAATCCCGGCACCTTTTGGTGCCGGGATTTTTATTTTCGGCTGGTCACGCGGTCGCGTGGCGCCTTTTGGGGTTTTGTAATAAAGTTCTCCCCCCTTTCGGTCGCTCTGTGTCGTCTGGGCTATCGGTATCGATCATGGAGCCGGCATGTCTCCATGCAGCAGGACGAGATGAAAATGGCAAAGGTGGATTTGTAATGTCATCAAGCGGCGTAATGCACACCCCTTCCCGGTTGATCTGTGCCGAGCGGGGCAGAGCCCTGCCTCAATATGACTTGCTGGGGGTCGAGAGGGCCAATCAGGCCCGTCTCAGGCAACTCAACACCCAACTGAGCGTCTTTTCCCAGCAGGCGTCGGGCTGCATGGCCCAGTTGTTCAATGCGGCGGATTGCGATCTGGGTTACCAGGACTTTTCTTCTGCGTTGCCGCAAGAGGAGGATGATCATCAGGTCTGGGTCGAAGCCCGTACTCCTCTGGATGCCCAGCGTGTCGCCTTTTTCTCCATCTCTCCTGCGGTCATCTATCGGCTTGCCGTGCTGTTTTTCGGCGGCACTCTGCAACACAAGGGGGCCACGGCACCCCATGGTAGGGGATTGACCGACACCGAACAGCGACTGCTGCTGCGGCTGTGCCAGTACCAGGTGGAAATCTGGTCGACCTGTCAGGGTCAGGGAGACCTCTCCTGGCAGCTGAATCTGATCTCCCGGGAGGCCCTGCCCGCAGGCCCGCTCTGGAAGGCGCAGGCCAGTATGCTGGCCGGTGGCAGCCAGCACGATTGGCAGTTCTGGCTGGCGCCCCCCGAAGAGGCGCCCGGTATCGCTGAAGGTCAGCGTGTGCAGGTGGCGCAACTGGAGGAGGCGCTGATCCAGGTGCCGGTGCGGCTGCGGGTAGTCATGGGGCAGATGTCCATGACGCTGGCGGATCTCGAATGCCTCAAGGTGGGAGACGTGCTCTCGCTGGATTTACCCGAGGTGGTGCCGGCCCTGATCGGCCAGCGCCCCTGTTTCAATGGACGCATTGCCGAACATAAAGGCAGCCTGGTGTACCAGGTCGCAACAGTGGTAGAGGAGTAGTCGAATCGTGAACGAGCACAACATGAATGACCCGCTGGATCTGGATGGCCTGGATCAGCTGTTTGGGGACGACATCAGCATGCCGAGTGCGGCCGACTACATGGCGCCGACCAGCAGTACCAAGCAGCGGGATCTCTCCTTCTTTCACCACATTCCGGTCAAGGTGACCCTGGAAGTGGCCAGCACCGAGGTGGCGCTGGGCGAGCTGATGAAGGTGGAAGAGGGGGCCGTCATCGAGCTGGACAAGCTGGCGGGCGAGCCGCTGGATGTCCGCGTCAACGGGCGCCTGCTGGCCAGGGGCGAGGTGGTGGTGGTCAACGGCAAATACGGGCTGCGGCTGGTGGATGTCGTGGACACCAAATTGCTGGGCGGCATGAACGACTGATGCGTTACCTGCTGGTTGCCCTGCTCCTGCTGGCGTTGCCGAGCTGGGGCGCGGACATGACGCTGTTCTCGGTATCGCCGAGCGAAGCAGGGGGAGAGGACTACAGCGTCAAGCTGCAGATCCTCTTCTTCATGACCCTGCTGGGTCTGCTGCCGACCCTGCTGCTGATGATGACCAGTTTTACCCGGATCATCATAGTGCTGGCCATCCTGCGTCAGGCCCTGGGATTGCAGCAGAGCCCACCCAACCGGGTGCTGATCGGCATCAGCCTGATCCTGACCCTGGTGATCATGAGGCCGGTCTGGACCGAGATGTACCAGAACGCCTTCGTGCCATACGACCAGAACGAAATCACGTTGACGGAAGGGCTGGCCCGCGCCGAAAAACCGCTGCGCCAATTCATGCTGGCCCAGACCCGGGAGCCGGATCTCGAGCAGATGCTGCGCATCTCCGGAGAGCCGACCACCCTCGCCAAGAGCGAAGTGCCGTTCGGCGTGCTGTTGCCGGCCTTCGTGCTGAGCGAGCTGAACACCGCCTTCCAGATAGGTTTCATGCTGTTCATCCCCTTTCTGGTCATCGATCTGGTGGTCGCCAGCGTGTTGATGGCCATGGGGATGATGATGCTCTCCCCTCTCATCATCTCGCTGCCATTCAAGTTGATGGTCTTCGTGCTGGTGGATGGCTGGTCCATGACGGTCGGTACCCTGGCGGCCAGTTTCGGCGGGGGAGGCTGACGTGACCCCCGAGCAGAGTGTGGCCCTGGTGGGCGGGGCCGTGAACCTGGTGGTCATCATGGTCTCGGTGCTGATCGTGCCCGGTCTCATCGTCGGGCTGGTGGTCAGCATCTTCCAGGCGGCGACCCAGATCCAGGAACAGACACTGAGCTTCCTGCCCCGTTTCATCGTGACCCTGCTGACCCTCATCTTCACGGGAAACTGGCTGCTGTCGCAGATCACCACCCTGTTCGCCGACCTGTTCCAGAAGATCCCCGGGCTTATCGGATGAACTCCCTGCTGTCGTTCAGTGCGGCCGAGCTGACCGCCTGGCTGGGACAGTGGTGGTGGCCCTTCATTCGCATCGCGGCCGCCTTCTGGGTGATGCCGGTATTCGGTGACGGCCGGGTGCCTGCACAGGTTCGCATCCTGCTGGCCTTCGTCATCAGTCTGCTGATCGCCCCCATGATGAAAGGCATGCCGGCGCTGGATCCCCTCAGTGCCGGCATGATGGTGCTGACCCTGGAGCAGTTGCTGTTCGGTCTGCTGTTCGGGCTCTGCATACAGATGCTGTTCATGGTGATGACCATGGCGGGGCAGATCCTCTCCATGCAGATGGGGTTGGGGATGGCGGTGATGAACGATCCTTCCAACGGAGACACGGCGCCCATCGTCAGCCAGATCATGCTGGTCTTCTGCTCCCTGTTGTTCCTCGGTCTGAACGGCCATCTGGTGACTTTGGATGTCCTGGTGCAGAGCCTGCGGACCTGGCCGCCGGGAACCTCGCTCTACGTCCTCGATCTGAAGGGGGTCATCGGCCTGTTTGGCTGGAGCATCGGAGCCGCCCTCATCCTGACCCTGCCTGCCGTGGTGGCCATGCTGATGGTGAACCTCACCTTTGGGGTGCTCAATCGCACGGCCCCTTCCCTGAACATCTTCTCTCTGGGCTTCCCCATGACGTTGCTGCTGGGGCTGCTCACCATGGCCATCTCCATCAGCGGCGTCCCGGCCCGCTATCTGGATCTGGTCGGTTACGTGCTGACCCAGCTCAGGGCATTGACGCCGACATGAGCCAGCACAGCGCCCAGGACAAAACCGAAGAGGCCTCTTCCCAGAAACGGCGCAAGGCGCGGGAAGAGGGCCAGATTGCACGTTCCAGGGAGTTGAGCTCGGCCGGCCTGCTGCTCGTCGGCGGTCTGGTCATGCAGTGGATGGTACCGAGTTTCGGGCTCTTCTTTGCCGAGCTGATGAAGCAGCCTCAGCGTTTCAACTGGCAAGGGGCACGGGATCCCCAGATGATGATCCAGTGGACCGCGGACGCCCTGATCGGGATGCTGTGGGTGCTGCTGCCTCTGTTCGGCGTGCTGGCCCTGCTGCTGGTGCTGCTCAGTAGCGTGCCTGGCGGCATGGTGCTGGTCTGGAAGAAGCTGATGCCAAGCGGGGAGAAGCTCAACCCGCTCAAGGGGCTCAAGCGGATGTTCTCCACCCACAGTCTGATGGAACTTCTGAAATCCCTGCTCAAGGTGCTGCTGATCGGCGGCACCCTGGCCATGATGCTCCAGCACCAGTGGCCCACCCTGATGATGATGAACCGCATGCCGCCCCAGGCGGCCATGGAACAGGCGCTGCGGATCCTCTCCCAGGCATTCATCTTGCTAGGCAGTGTGCAGATGCTCATCGCGGTGCTGGATGTGCCCTACCAGCGCTGGTCCTTGAACAAGCAGTTGAAGATGACCAAGCAGGAGGTCAAGGACGAGCACAAGAACAGCGAGGGGCGTCCGGAGATCAAGGCGAGGATCCGCCAGGTGCAGGGGATGCTGGCCAGGGCCCGCATCGAACAGCGGGTGCCCCAGGCCGATGTCATCATAGTGAACCCGACCCATTATGCGGTGGCCATCAAGTACGATCCCGAGCGGGCCAACGCCCCCTATGTGATTGCCAAGGGGGTGGACGGCATGGCGGAGCGGATCCGCGAGGTGGCCAAAGCCCATGACAAGCGGGTGATGAGCCTGCCCGAGCTGACCCGGGCCATCTACTACTCCACCCGGGTGGATCAGGAAGTGCCGGCGGGTCTGTACACCGCGGTCGCCTATGTATTGAACCATGTATTGCAGCTACGGGCCTATGAGGCTGGCAAGGGCAGGAAACCCAATCCCCTTGCCCCCCTGCACGTGCCGCCCGAATTACGTCAACCTGAGAGGTAAGTTGTGAACTGGCGTGTCTTTACCCAATCCTATACAGCCATCCCCATGATGCTGCTGGCCATCCTGGCGATGATGATACTGCCTCTGCCAGGCTGGCTGCTGGATGCCCTGTTCACCTTCAACATCGTGCTGGCGGTGCTGGTGCTGCTGGTCTCCGTCTCGGCCCGCCGGCCCCTCGACTTCTCCGTCTTCCCGACCGTGCTGCTGGTGGCCACCCTGATGCGGCTCTCCCTCAACGTCGCCTCCACCCGGGTGGTGCTGCTGCACGGCCATGAAGGCAACGAAGCGGCCGGCAAGGTGATCCAGGCCTTCGGCGAAGTGGTCATCGGTGGCAACTACGTGGTGGGTCTGGTGGTCTTCGTCATTCTGATGATCATCAACTTCGTGGTGATCACCAAGGGGGGCGAGCGGATCTCGGAAGTGTCCGCCCGCTTCACCCTGGACGCCATGCCGGGCAAACAGATGGCCATCGACGCCGACCTCAATGCGGGGACCCTGGATCAGCACCAGGCCCGGGCAAGACGTGAGGAGATCGCCAGGGAAGCGGACTTCTACGGGGCCATGGACGGGGCCTCCAAGTTCGTGCGTGGTGATGCCATCGCCGGTCTGCTGGTGCTCATCATCAACCTCGTCGGGGGCCTGGCCATCGGCATCTTCCAGCACTCGCTGCCGGTTTCCGATGCCTTCCGCATCTATGCCCTGCTCACCATAGGTGACGGTCTGGTCGCCCAGATCCCCTCCCTGCTGATGTCCACGGCTGCAGCCATCATCGTCACCCGCGTGAGTGACGAAGGGGAGATGTCGGATCAGGTTGGCCAGCAGATCCTGGCCTCTCCTCGGGTGATCTACACGGCGGCGACCGTCATGCTGATCCTGGGGCTGGTTCCCGGCATGCCCATGCTGGCCTTCCTCAGCTTTGCGGCCGTGCTGGCCTGGACCGGCTGGAGCGTCAGCAAGCGCCGGGTGCAGGATCCCGCGCTGGATGCGGCCGAGGCGCTGACGCGCCAGATGGTGCAGCCGGAGCCTCAGGGACTGGAGTGGCAGGACCTGCCCCCGGTGGACGCGGTCGCCATCGAACTGGGTTATCGCCTGGTACCGCTGGCGGAGGCGGACAAGGGGGCCGAGCTGCTGGCCCGGGTGCGCGGTATTCGCAAGACACTCTCCGAGCAGTACGGCTTCCTGCTGCCCGAGATCCGGGTGAGGGACAACCTGCAATTGCAGCCGGATCAGTACCGCATCAAGCTCTCCGGCATCCCTTTGGCCTCGGGCAATGTGGATTGCCAGCGGTTGATGGCCATCAGCAGCGGTGAGACCTATGGCGCCCTGGATGGCGAGCTGACACAGGATCCTGCCTATGGCATGAGTGCGGTCTGGATTTCGCCGGACAACAAGGCCAAGGCCCTCAATCTGGGCTACTCGGTGGTGGATTCCGCCACCGTCATCGCGACTCACGCCAGCAAGCTGCTCAGGGAGCAGCTCGACGGCTTGTTTGGTCATGACGAGGTGGGCAAGCTGGGCCAGCATCTGGCGACCCAGTCCCCCCGTCTTGCGGAAGAGCTCAATCTGGCCCTGACCCAGATGCAGCAACTGCGGGTCTTCCGCCAGTTGCTCAAGGAGCAGATCAGCCTCACCGACATCCGCACCATCGCCACCACCTTGCTGGATGCGAGCGAGCTGACCAAGGATCCCGTCCTGCTGGCGTCCGATGTGCGCTGCGCACTGAAGCGCCAGATCGTCAGACAGGCGATAGGGTCCCGCGACGTGCTGGCGGCCTTCACCCTGGAAGACCGGCTGGAGCAGACCCTGCTGACGGCCATGAGCCAGTCACAGCAGCAGGGCAAGATCCAGCTGGACAGCTTCCCGGTGGATCCCCAGTTGCTGGCGCAGTTGCAGCAGAACATGCCGCTGGTGAAGGAGCAACTTCAGCAACAGGGATATGCGCCCGTGCTGGTGGTGATGCCCCAGCTCAGACCGCTGATAGCCCGTTATGCCCGTTCCTTCTCGAAAGGCCTCAAGGTGCTCTCCTATAACGAGATACCGGAAGATTTGCGAGTCGAAGTCATCGGGACTCTGGGCTGAAGTGGAATTGCCTTGGCGTCACAGGGACAGGAAGCGCCTATTCCGCATATCTGCTTGAATTGTCATATAAAGCCGCTATCATGTGACGACTTTTGACGCGATACATACTGACAGTTAAGAAAAAAATAGAAATAGTCGGATGTATCACATGGCTTCAGGGACAACGTAGCCATGCCATCCAAATACGGGTCGTCGCATGATAAAGGCAAACTGAACTGAAAAGTCAGGACGCAAAGCCTCCGGTCTAACAGCATTGATGCTAATGATAGCGGGGTTACCAAGGCCATGATTTCCCGCCTTGTTTTTATACCGATATAGACCATTCACTCAATAACGGGTGCGGTCTCTATTTGTGTGTCTTTATTTTTCACGCATCAGTTCTGTTGATTGATTCATGTGCAATCACAGGTTCGGGATATATGTTTTCTGATTTATCTAGCAAGGAAAATTCAATACCGACCGGTATTGAAATGCATGCTCATTTATTATTAGTTTCCGCTTCGTTATCAAATGGAAACGATGTTGAACGTATATTGCTCAGTGCCGGTTATCGTGTTTCCTGTGTCGATTCCGTGTCGCTGGCCAAGCAATTTCTCTCGAACCATGCGGTCGATCTCATTCTGCTCGACATGGCGGTCATGACCGAGGCAGGGCCCGCCATGGTGCAGACGCTGGCAGGGACCGACTGCGTCATTCTGGTCAACGAGCATCAGGCCTACCTGGCGGCGGAAGCCATGCGGGCCGGCGCCATCGACTACATCATCAAGCCCTTCAGCCAGCGCCAGATCCTCGATGTGGTGAGAGGGGCCCTGCGCCTGCGCCAGGCCATTCCCAATCTGATCGCCACGTCCCCCCAGAGCCTGCAGGTGTTGCAGCTTGCCCGGCGGGCAGCCAAGACATCGGCCACCATCCTCATCGGTGGCGAATCCGGGACAGGCAAGGAGCGACTGGCTCGCTACATCCACGAGATGTCCAGCCGGGCCGGCAAGCCTTTCGTGGCCATCAACTGTGCGGCCATCCCGGAAGCCATGCTCGAATCCATCCTGTTCGGACACAGCAAGGGGGCCTTCACCGGGGCAACCGCCAACCAGCAGGGAAAATTCGAGCTGGCCCAGGGCGGCACCCTGCTGCTCGACGAGATCTCCGAACTGCCGCTGGCGCTGCAGGCCAAGTTGCTGCGGGTGTTGCAGGAGAAAGAGGTGGAACGCCTCGGCAGTCATCAGGTGATCGCGCTGGATGTGCGGATCATCGCCGCCAGCAACCGGGACCTGAGGGAGCTGGTGCTGCAGGGCGCGTTTCGCGAGGACCTTTTCTACCGGCTCGACGTGCTCCCCATGAGCTGGCCGGCACTGCGAGAGAGGCGGGATGACATCCTGCCTCTGGCGGAATACTTCATCGAACGCTACGCCGCACAGCAGGGGTATCGCCTCGGCGAGAGTGCCCGTCAGCAACTGCTCTCCTATGACTGGCCTGGCAATGTGCGTGAGCTGGACAACGTGATTCAGCGAGCGCTAATTATGGCTCGCGGCTTGCATATTCAGGCCGTCGATCTGATGTTGCCCCATTACGCCGCCGAAGCCGACACCCCGCAACCGCAGGCGCTTGCGGCCCCCGAGGGGCTCAGCGAGACCAAGCGGCATGCTGAATTTCAATTCGTCCTTGAGACGTTGCGCCGTTTCCGTGGTCACCGGACACGCACGGCCGAAGCCCTCGGAATGACGACCCGGGCACTTAGATACAAGCTGGCTGCCATGCGCGAGCAGGGCATCGATGTCGAGCAGCAGATACAAAACTAAGGGATAACCGAGTGAAGATTGAGATCATGTCATCACAGGTGACGCTCCTGCAGCAGATGCAGGAAATGCAGCGAGTCGCCAGTCAACCCCCTTCCATCGAACCGAACGAGGCGTCAGGCGTCTCGTTCAGCGACGCCATGCGCGACGTCGTCGGCCGCGTCAACGAGCAGCAGAACATCGCCTCCCGATTGATGACCGCCGTCGATGCGGGTCAGAGCGACGATCTGGTGGGGGCCATGGTGGCCAGCCAGAAGGCCGGTCTCAGTTTTTCCGCCCTGATGCAGGTGCGCAACAAACTGATGACGGGTTTTGATGACATCATGCGCATGCCGCTCTGAGGTTGATCATGACTGAACTGGTATCCTCCGCACCGGGGGCGCCGGGCTCCCTGCTGGCCCGGGTGCAGGACGGGGTGCGCAACTGGCGTACCCTGTCTCGCGACAACAAATCCATTCTGACCATCGCGCTGCTGGCCGCCGTGGTTGCCGCCACCATAGTGGTCATCCTCTGGACCTCCAGCAAGAATTACGTGCCCCTCTACGGCAAGCAGGAGCTTTACGACACCGCCAACATCATGGAGATGCTGGAGAAGGAGCAGGTACCCTTCCGGCTGGAGAAAAGTTCCGGCCAGATCCTGGTGCCTGAAAGCCAGTTGGCCCACATCCGCATGGCGCTGGCCGCGCGGGGCGTGAGGGCGGCCATGCCGTCCGGCCTGGAGGGGCTCGACAACGTCACAGGCCTTGGCACCAGCGAGTTCATGGAAGGGGCGCGCTATCGCCATGCCCTGGAAGGGGAGCTGGCCAGAACCATCATCTCCCTGGATGCGGTGCGCAGTGCCCGGGTGCATCTGGCCATTCCGAAGCGGACCCTGTTCGTGGGGCGCGACGAGGAAAAACCCAGCGCGTCCGTGATGCTGGATCTGCAACCGGGCCAGACCATGGAGCCGGGCCAGGTCGAGGCGATTGCCAACCTGGTGGCGGGCAGTATCTCCGGCATGAAGCCCGGGGCCGTCACCGTGGTGGATCAAAGCGGCCAGCTGCTGAGTGCCGAGCTCGGCGACAAGGCCGGTTTCGGCAAGCAGAGCGTCCAGCAGATGGAATATGTGCGCAAGCTGGAGCAGTACATTCGCCAGCGTGCCAGCGACATGCTCTCCCCCATGCTGGGCACGGGCAACTTCCGGGTGCAGATCGCCGCGGACGTCAATTTCAATGCGGTGGAAGAGACCCAGCAACAGCTCGATCCCAATGCCGTGGTGACCAGGGAGTCCAACAAATCGGACAAGACCATCGATGCCCTGGCCCTCGGTATCCCCGGTGCGCTCTCCAATCGACCGCCCGAAACCGCTCCCAAGACCGATCAGGCCGCCACCGAGGGGAATGCTGCCCAGGAGCCTGCCAAGAACGATACCCGCACCGAGCGGCAGGAAGTCAGCAGGCAGTATGAAAGCAGCCGCACCATAGTGCATACCCGCTATCAGCAGGGACGACTGGAGAAGATGAACGTCTCCATCCTGCTCAATCAGCAGAGCGCCCCCAAGGAGGGGTGGAGTCCGGAACAGCTCGAGCAGATCCGCCAGATGGTGGAGCGCTCGGTGGGCTTTGACGGCACCCGTGGCGACCAGATCAGTCTGCAGGTCTTCGATTTCACCGGTGCGGTGCCGGTGGAGCCGCCAGCGTCGAGCTGGCTGGAAACCCCTTACTGGCAAGACTCCCTGCGTTACCTGGTGGGTGGTTTGCTGGGGCTGACCCTGGTGTTCTTCGGCATCCGTCCTCTGGTGAAGCACCTGGTGCGTACCCAGCAATATCCCGACACTGATGCCGCACAGGAGCCGGACGAGGAGCAGGAGCCAACCATGGGCCTCTCCATGCGCCGGGAAGGGGATGGGGAACTGGAAGAGTCTGCGACGGGCAAGAGCCTGTCCCAGTCTCAGTCCGAGTTCCGGCTCGAGCCCCAGTTCTCCTCCCTGGCTCTGGAGGCGCTGCCGGAGCCGGGCTCCGAGCTGGAAGTCCAGCTCAAGCACCTGCAACTGCTGGTAGACAAGGACACGGCCCGGGTGGCGGAAGTGGTCAGACAATGGGTGAGTGGCAATGAGCAACGTTAATCTGAATCAGAACGCGGTCGACATCGACATCGACAATCTGGAAAAAGCCGCGATCCTGCTGCTGAGCATGGGCACCGAGGCGGCGGCCAAGGTGATGCAGAAGTTGTCCCGCGACGAAGTGCAGCGCCTCATCTCCAAGATGGCCAGCCTCTCCGGCGTGAGTTCGATAGAAGCCAAGTGGACGCTGCAGCAGTTCTTCAACCAGTATCGCGAGCAGAGCGGCATCGGCAGCGCCTCCCGGGAATATCTGGAACAGACCCTGGATCTGGCGCTGGGCCAGCGGCTTTCCCGCAGCCTGCTCGACAGCCTCTATGGCGATGCGATGAGCCAGGACATCCAGCGCCTGCAATGGGTGCCGGCGGATGTGCTGGCCCGCTTCTTCCGCAATGAGCATCCCCAGATGCAGGCGGTCTTGCTCGCCTTTCTGCCCCCCCAGACCGCCTCTGCCGTGCTCGATGCCCTGCCGGGGTCGGTGCACGACGATCTGCTGGTGCGGGTTGCGAGCCTCAGCTCGGTCAGCGAGCACGTGCTGGGGGAGCTGCGGCTCACCCTGGATCGCTGCCTCGCCTATGTGGCCGATCAGTCCGGCGCCAAGGTCAACGGGGTGCGCCAGGTGGCCGATATCCTCAATCGCTATCAGGGGAACAAGGAGCAGATGCTCACCCTGCTGCGGGAGCACGATGGTGAGCTGGCCCTCGAAATCGAGAAGAACATGTTCGACTTCATGGCCCTGCGTCGCCAGAGCGACGATACCCTGCAACGTCTGGTGCAGGAGCTGCCGGCGGATCTGCTGGCCCTGGCCCTGAAGAACACCGATGCCGGTTTTCGCAAGGTGGTGCTTGGCGCCATGCCCAAACGGATGGCACAGGCACTGGAGGCCCAGATCCAGGATCAGGGCAGCGTCTCCCTGCGCAAGGTGGAGCAGGCCCGGGAAGAGGCCATGAAGCTGGTGCGCGAGCTGGTGGAGCAGGGCGAGATCGAGTTCCAGCTGTTCGAAGAGCCCACCGTCAGTTAACAGGAGACAGGCATGAGTCAGCATGTGCGCAAACTGGCGGCAGGTGCCACCCGTCTCTACCGCTTCCCGGCACTGGGCCAGAGCGGGGAAGAGGCCAGAAGCCAGCAGGAAGAGTTCGAATACGGCTACCAGCAGGGGCTGGAGCAGGGGCAGGCGGAAGGGTATCAGGCCGGTTACCAGCAGGGGCTGGCCAGTGGCCTGTTCGAGGGGGAAGCCAAGGGGCTGCAACAGGGACAGGTGCGTGGTCTGGCCCAGGGGCTGGCCGAGGGACGTGCTGCCTTCGATGAGGCCATGGTGCCCTTTGCAACGTTGCAGCAGCAGTGGGAATCCCTGACCCGAGCCCGGATGCTGGAACAGAAGGCCCTGGTCGCCCAGCTGGTGGCCCAGGTGGCCAAGCGCGTGATCCAGGCCGAGTTCACCCTCAATCCCCAGCAGGTGCTCCAGCAGGTGGAGCAGGCCATGGCCAGCCTGCCGAGCGAGTCGGAAGAGCTGGTGATCTACCTCAACGAAGGAGACCGGCAGCGCCTGGCCGAGCAGGGGGTGACCCGCTGCGAGAAGTGGCCGTTGCAGGTGGACCCGGCACTGGCCGTGGGGGACGCCCGCATCGAGACACGGGCCGCGGTGGTCGAGATCAACACGGGGGAGCGCCTCGGCCGCTGCATCGAACAACTCAACCAGACCCTGGAACTCTCTTCGGATGCATGATGCGCTGCAACAGGCGCTGACCTGTGCCCTCGATAGCCTGGAGGAGGTGCCCGGCTATCGTCGTTATGGCAGGCTGGTGCGCGTGACCGGCCTGACTCTGGAAGTCGTGGGGTGCCAGCTCATCATGGGGCAGCGCTGCGAGGTGGAGACCGCCACCGGCGCCGCCCTGCTGGCGGAAGTGGTCGGCTTCAACCGGGACATTTCCTACCTGATGCCGCTCCAGCCCATGAGCGGTCTCTATGCCGGCGCCCGGGTGCTGCCCGTCGACGGAGAGGAGACCATCCGGGTCGGCGAGCATCTGCTTGGCCGGGTCGTGGATGGCCTGCTGCAACCGCTGGATGGCCGTCCCCTGAAAGAGGAAGGGGAACGGGTTCCCCTGTTTTCCTCCCCTCCCAATCCCCTGTTGCGCACCCCGGTACGCGAGCCGCTCGACGTGGGCATCCGGGCAATCAATGGCCTGCTGACGGTGGGCAAGGGTCAGCGTCTGGGACTGTTTGCCGGTTCCGGTGTGGGCAAGAGCATGCTGCTCGGCATGATGACCCGCAATACCAGCGCCCGCATCGTGGTGGTGGGGCTCATCGGCGAGCGTGGCCGGGAGGTGAGGGAGTTCATTGAACACAGCCTGGGCAGCGAGGGGCTTGCCCGCGCCGTGGTGATCGCGGCACCGGCGGATCAATCCCCCCTGATGCGGCTGCGCGCCGCCCAGCTGTGCCACCGCATCGCCGAATATTTCCGCGAACAGGGTCAGGATGTGTTGCTGCTGATGGACTCCCTGACCCGTTACGCCCAGGCCCAGCGGGAAATCGCGCTGGCCATCGGCGAACCCCCTGCGACCCGCGGCTATCCGCCCTCGGTGTTCAGCCTGCTCACCCAGCTGGTGGAGCGGGCGGGCAACGGCACGCACCCCGAGGGCAGCCTGAGCGCCTTCTATACCGTGCTGGCGGAAGGGGATGACCAGCAGGATCCCGTGGTGGATTCCGCCAGGGCCATTCTCGATGGTCACATTGTGCTGACCCGCCGCCTGGCGGAGGAGGGGCACTATCCCGCCATCGACATCGGTGCCTCGGTGAGCCGGGTGATGCCTCAGGTGGTCTCTCCCGAATGGCAGGGGCTGGCGGTGAATCTGCGCCAGCTCTGGGGCCGTTACCAGCAGGTGCGTGAGCTGCTGCCCCTGGGGGGTTATCAGCCCGGGGCGGATCCCCAGATGGACGAGGCGGTCCAGCGCTATCCTGCCATCGCCAGCTTCCTGCAGCAGGGCATTCAGGAAGAGACACCCATCACCCAGGTGCTGGGCGGTCTCAAGCATGTGCTCGGCAGGGCGTAAGGAGGCGGCGTGCTGAAATCCTATCTCGGTCTGCAGCAGGATGCCCTGGAGGCCATGGGCAAAGAGCGGCAGCGTCTGCGCGAGGTGGCGATGAAGGAGGAGCACCGAGCCCTCAGGCTGCAGGAGGTCATCGAGACGATGCATCCGGGCTCGTCGAGCTTTCATCCCCTGCTGTGGCAGAACAAGCAGCAGATGCAGGGGCAGCTTCGCCACCTGCTGACCCACCAGTTGCAGCAGTGTGCGCTCGCCAGCCAGGATCTGGCTCATCACGAGGGGCAGCTCGTCAGGCAGTTCGGTCGGGTCAAGGGGCTGGAGCTGTTGCTGGACAAGCGGGCCCTGGAGGCCCGTCAGCGTCAGGAGTCAGGTGAGCAGCGGCAGCTCGACGAACTCGCCGCACTGGGTCATCGTGCCCGGCAGGGAACGTAAAGGGTCAGTCGGGGAAGTGCTCCTGCCTGCCATAGGATGACTCCTGGCCCAGCAGGGTGTGGATGGTCTCTATCTGGCCTGCCAGCAGTCGGCCGTTCTGCTCGTTCTGGCGACGGCACTGCAGCAGCAACTGCTCCAGCCGCTGCCACTGCTCGTCCACTTGCTGGCGCAGCGGAGAGGGGAGCTTGCCGATGAGGATGGCCATGCCCCGCTCGTCAGGCTTGAGCCCCAGTGCCTGGAGATGTTCGCAGCGCAGCCTGACCTGGTGCTGGATCTCGCCCATGAGCCGGGTCTGTTGCCGGTTGTGTTCTGTCAGCCCGGCCACGTCGTGGCTTGCCAGCAGACGGTACTGATTGAGCAGCAACTGCAGCAGGTCGGCGTAGCGGCCACAATCCTGCCGGATGCCGATGATCAACTGCTGGATCCGTTGT
Organism: Aeromonas sp. R7-1; assembly: GCF_040908115.1. Classification (NCBI taxonomy): domain Bacteria; kingdom Pseudomonadati; phylum Pseudomonadota; class Gammaproteobacteria; order Aeromonadales; family Aeromonadaceae; genus Aeromonas; species Aeromonas sp. R7-1. The sequence continues at coordinate 54,107 of NZ_JBFODD010000021.1, forward strand.
TTGGGAGGCAGACTCATCGGCGATGCATGTCCAGAATGGCCTGGCTCAGGGCATCCATGTCCAGTTCGAGCCGACCCTCGCTGATGGCCTGGCGGATCTGGTTGACCTTCTCCATGTCCACATCAGAGGTGGAGGCCAGCTCGACCCTCGCCTGATTGATGGTCTGGGCGGTGGCGCTGATCCTGGCTTCCCCCTGGCTGGCCTGGGGCTGAGGTGCCGGTGTGGCTCCCGCCTTGCGCTGAGACTGGGGTTGAACGTAGACAGGGTCGGTGCGTGTGATTTTCATAACGTGAATTCCTGGTGGTCTCTCTTGTGACAGGCGACCCTGAGGTGGCCGAACTTGAATCAAACTCGCCATTTCTGCGCTAAAAGCGGGTTTCGACTTCCCCCTTGTCAACCACCCAGGCCTGGATCTCTTTGCCGGAGCCGAGATTCCTGACCCTCACCCCTTCACCGATGGCGCCGTTTGACAAGGCCGTTCCACGGGTCGTGGCGGAAAAGCCCGGTTGCCCGGCCCGGATCAGCACCCCTTCCCCTGCCCGGACGGCCCAGGCCTGTTGCAGATCGAGTTCACCGACCAGTTGCCCCATCCTCAGATGGCGAAGGCTCTTGCTGCCTGCCAGGGGCTGCGAGCTGTGGGTGAAGCCCCGCTGCAACCGGCTGGCATCGAGGGATTTCTCCAGCAGATCCTCCGGGGCGATGACATGTCCCTTGGGGATGTCCCGTGCCGCCACCCAGACCGGCAACATCAGGGTGACCTCCACCCGGGCCCGCAACTGCCAGGCGGGCTCGGTACATTCCACCAGATAGGGGCGCCGCCCCCAGGGTTGGCGATACTGCCCGCCAGCCTGGAAGCGAACCGCCTGACGACATGCCGGCAGGTGAGCCACGGCGGGGGAGAGCCAGACCTGATAGTCGGCCCGGGTCTCTGGCCAGCCTTGCTGGCGCAGATACTCCCCCAGTGCCGTTTCGGCATCCGCCCTCAGACCGTCGGTCAACTGCTGCGACAGCGACGAAGGGGCCGCCCACGAGGGGAGTGCCAGGAGTAGCAGGGCAAGGAGACCTGCTCGCTTCCCTATGGGAAACAATGCTTCCCCTTTTGTCACTCTTGTCAGCCAGGGGTGATGGCCTGACCAGCGGAAACAACGGTTTTTCATGATTGGCATGAGTCTTGATAAAGGATGCACCGGTCTGACTGGTTCACAAGAAGGATGAAGCATGAGTATCTCATTTGACAGTGCGCTTGGCGTACACCCCTATGCCCTCGATGTGCGGGCAGACAGGGCTCGTATTCTGGCAGGGAACTTGGCCAATGTGGATACCCCGGGCTATCTGGCACGGGATGTGGATTACAAGGCCATCCTCGGCAGGGTCGCCCGGCAGGTGGAGGCAGGAGAGCCGGGCAGCACCATCAGCGAGGGCACCATGGGCAATGACATGCAACATCCCCTCTACCGCATACCCTATCAGGTCTCCATGGATGGCAACACCGCAGAGCTCAGCGTGGAGCAGAGCAAGTTTGCCAGCAATGCCACCGACTTCCAGACCAGTCTCACCTTCCTGAATATGAAAATCACCGGGATCGCCAAGGCGATCGAGGGCCGTTAATCATGTCGTTCAATCGCATCTATGACATCGCCGGCAGCGCCATGCGGGCGCAGACCGTCCGCCTTGACACCGTGGCTTCCAACCTCGCCAACGTCGACAGCGCCGCCGGCAGCGAAGAGGCCGCCTTCCGCGCCATCAAGCCCGTCTTCTCCACCCTCTATCAGCGGGTGCAGGAGGCCGAGGGGCTGGGGGCAGCCCAGGTGCAGATCGCCGGTATCGTCCAGTCTGACCGCCAGGTGGAGAAACGTCTGGAGCCGACCAATCCCCTGGCCGACGGGGATGGCTTCGTTTACTACTCCAACGTCAACGCGGTGGAAGAGATGGCGGACATGATGAGCGCCTCCCGGGGATTCGAGACCTCGGTCGAGGTGATCAACCGCATCAACAGTATGCAGCAAGGGCTGCTGCGTCTTGGTCAGGGGGTGTAAATGAGCCTGCCTCAAGTCAGCAGCCTGGATACCGCCCGCAGCGCCAGCCAGCGCGCCGCCACCCCTGAGATCGCCGCCAACGGTACTTCCGAGGGGCAGGGGGTCCAGCTTCGCAACGAATTCCTCCAGATGATGGTGGCCCAGATCCAGAACCAGGATCCCACCAACCCCCTGGATGGTGCCCAGTACGTTACCCAGCTGGCCCAGTTCAGCATGGTGGAAGGGGTCGAGAGCCTGAAAGTGCTGCAGCAGAAGTCCATCAACATGATGGACACCCAGCAGGTGCTCCAGAGCACGGATCTCATCGACAAGGAAGTGATGGTGCCGAGCCAGACCCTTGGCCAGGAGCAGGAGAAGGCGATCCGCGGTCAGGTGGAGCTGGGCGGCGCGGCCGACACGGTCGAGCTCAAGGTCTATGACAAGCACGGCACCCTGGTCGCCACCAAGAACTGGGGCGAGAGCAAGGCGGGGGCACTGGATTACGAATTGCCGGTGCTGCCCGCTGGCGAATACAGCTTCGAGGTGAAGGCTTCCCTGGGGGGAGTTGCCACCACCACCCGCAATTATGTAGCCAGCCAGGTGGAGCGCGTCAGCTTGCCGGGCACGGGCGAGATCATGCTGCAAGTGGCAGGCGTGGGGGAGGTTCCCCTGTTCAGCGCCGTCCAGTTTGGCAAGTCGGCGTAACCAGATAGGAGCGAAACATGTCTTTTAATATCGGACTGAGTGGCCTGCGCGCCGTCAACCAGGAATTGAGCGTCATCAGCAACAACGTGGCCAACGCCAGCACCGCCGGTTTCAAGTCCAGCCGTGCCGAGTTTGCCGCCATCTACGGTGGCGGACAGGCCGGCGGCGTGGAGATGAGCAACGTCTCCCAGAACTTCGATCGCAACGGGGATGTGACCCGTACCGGGCGGGGCCTGGATCTGGCCATCTCCGGCAACGGCTTCTTCGTGCTCAAGGATGACAACGGTCAGACCTCCTATACCCGGGCCGGCCTGTTCCAGCGTGATGCCAGCAACTACCTGATCACCGCCAGCGGCAACCGTCTGCAGGGTTATGTGACCAACGAGGCGGGTGAGCTGCAATCCGGCGTGGTGGGTGACATTCAGGTCAAGGCGGGCAGCCTGGCGGCCAAGCCGTCCGACACCCTGGAGTTCGTGGCGAACCTCAAGGCGGACGCCAGCGTCATCGACCAGGGGCTGCACCCCTTCGATCCCGCCAAGGCGGACAGCTTCAGCTACTCCCAGTCCAGCAAGGTGTATGACTCTCTCGGGGTCGAGCACACCGTCACCCAGTATTTCGTGAAGACCGGCGAGAACACCTGGCAGGTCAACTATGCCTTCAACGGGACCCAGACCGGTGCGCCGGTGACCATGGAGTTCAACACCAACGGCACCCTGAAGTCGCCGACCACTGCCCCCGTGCTGAACCTGGCCCCCGCCGGTGCCGAGCCCATCACCCTCACCGCCGATCTGGCCCGGGTCAGCCAGTACGCCTCCGATTTCAACGCCACGCGCAACCAGTCCAACGGCTATACCGCCGGGGATCTGACCGGGGTCAGGGTGGATGCGGACGGCGGCGTCTACGCCACCTTCACCAACGGCCAGAGCCTGCTCCAGGGTCAGGTGGTGATGGCGAACTTCGCCAATCCCCAGGGCCTGCTGCAAGCCAACAACACCACCTGGCAGCAGTCGTTCAGCTCGGGCCAGCCCGTGCTGGGGGCACCGGGCAGCGGTACCCTGGGTGGCCTGACGGCGGGCGCCTACGAGGCATCCAACGTCGACTTGACCGGGGAACTGGTCAGCCTGATGACCTCCCAGCGCAACTACCAGGCCAACGCCAAGACCATCAGTTCGGCGGACAAGATGACCCAGGTCCTGTTCAACTCCTTCTAAGGCGTGATCCGTGGAAAAGCTTATCTATACCGCCATGTCGGGGGCGCAACACACCCTCATGGCCCAGCAGATCCGGGCCAACAACCTGGCCAACGTGAATACCGCCGGCTTTCGTGCCGACTTCGAGCGGGCGTCCGCCTATGCCCTGACCGGCGATGGTTACCAGAGCCGGGTCATGGCCAGGGAAGAGCAGGCGGGAACCGACTTTCGGGCGGGCGCCCTGATGCAGACCGGCCGCAAGCTGGACGTGGCGATCCGCGGCGACGGTTTTCTCACCGTGCAGACCGCAGACGGCAAGGAGGCCTACACCCGTGCCGGCAACCTGGAGGTGGACGGGGAGGGGTTGCTGACCCTCAACGGCCGTCCCGTGCTCGGGGATGGTGGCGAGATGGTGCTGCCCGCCTATCGTGATCTGAGCTTTGGCAAGGATGGCTCCCTCAGCATCACCCCGCCGGGGGGCGGCGCCCGTCTGGACGTGGGCCGGCTCAAGCTGGTGAACCCGGATCCGGCCGATCTGGTCAAGGGGGCTGACGGCCTGTTCCGCCAGCGCCAGGGCGGGGACGCGGAGATCAGCGAACAAGTGGTGCTGGCGTCCGGTTTCCTCGAGGGGGCCAACGTGAACGCGGTGGACGAGCTGATCGGCAGCATGTCCCTGACCCGCAATTTCGAGTTGCAGGTCAAGTTGATGAAGACGGCGGACGAGCAGGCCAGGCAGGGTGCCAGGCTGATCTCTGGCCAGGGCTGACGGTCGGCCATGGCGGCCGGGAATGAATACTGACGGGATGCACCCCGTTCGAACGAATCAGGTGGAGAAACGAAGATGCATGCAGCGCTGTGGGTGAGCAAGACGGGTCTGTCGGCACAGGATGCCAAGATGGCCAGCATTTCCAACAACCTGGCCAACGTCAACACGGTCGGTTTCAAGCGCGATCGGGTGGCGTTCGAGGATCTGTTCTATCAGGTTCAGCGCCAGCCCGGTGCCCAGCAGGATCAGCAGAACCTGTCCCCCATCGGCATCCAGATGGGTAACGGTGTGCGGGTGGTCGGCACCCAGAAGGTATTCACGCCAGGGCAGTTCCAGAACACCAACCAGGAGCTGGACATGGCGGTGGTGGGGGCCGGCTTCTTCAGCGTCGAGCGCCCGGATGGCGAGACGGCCTATACCCGCAACGGTCAATGGCACCGCAATGCGGAAGGGCTGCTGGTCAATGCCGACGGCCTGCCCATGCTGCCGCAGATCCAGATCCCGGACAACGCTACCAAGATCGCCATCGGCACAGACGGCACCGTGAGCGCCACCCTGCCGGGACAGCAGGAGAACGTGGAGCTGGGGCGCATCACCCTGACCAACTTCTCCAACCCGGCCGGTCTGGAAGCCCTGGGGGGCAACCTCTACCGGGCGACCGGTGCCTCCGGTGAAGCCATCGAAGGGGTCCCGGGTGAAGAGGCCATGGGGGCCATCAAGCAGTTCACCCTGGAGAGTTCCAACGTGAACGTGGTGGAAGAGATGGTGGACATGATCACCACCCAGCGCGCCTACGAGATGAATGCCAAGGTGGTCTCCTCCGCCGATCAGATGCTCAAGTTCGTGACCCAGGCGCTGTGATGATGAAGCCGGTGTGGTATTGCGTCGTGCTCGCCCTGCTGTTGGGGGGCTGCTCCACCTACGAGTTGCAGGCCCCCGAGCCCGGTGACGAGAAGTGGGCCCCTTCCCGCTCCGAGCTGACGAAAGCCGGGGTGGGGGAGGATGGCAGCCTCTACCGTAACGACTACATGATGACCCTGTTCCAGGATCGCCGTGCCTACCGGGTCGGCGACATCCTGACCGTCATGCTGGAGGAGCGCACCCAGTCCAGCAAGAAGGCCAACACCAGCATGAACAAGAACAGCAATCTGAGCGTGCCTGTGCCTTCCATCGGCGGTGTTTCCCGACCGGACTGGAGTGCCTCTATCAAGGCGGATCGCGACTTCGACGGCGGGGCGACCTCCAGCCAGCAGAATACTCTGGCGGGGGCCATCACGGTCACGGTGGCCGAAGTGATGCCCAACGGGGTGCTGGGGATCCGGGGGGAGAAGTGGATCCGCCTCAACCAGGGGGATGAGTACATCCGTCTGGGGGGCATGGTGCGGGTCGAGGACATCGACCAGAGCAACCGCATCTCCTCCCAGCGCATTGCCGATGCCCGCATCACCTATGCCGGTCGCGGCGCCCTGGCCGACAGCAACCAGATGGGCTGGCTGTCGCGCTTCTTCAGTTCCGCCTTCTCCCCCTTGTGAGGATTTCGATGAACAGATGGTATATCGCCCTGCTCTGCCTGGCGCTGTCGGGCGTGGCCGGCGCCGCTGTCCCCGCCAAACGGGCCCTGCTGGACATTGCCGACGTGCAGGGGATGAGAGCCAACCAGCTGGTGGGCTATGGCCTGGTGGTCGGCCTCTCCGGTACCGGGGATCGCAGCCAGGTCAAATTCACCGGCCAGTCCATGACCAACATGCTCAAGCAGTTCGGGGTACAACTGCCCGATGACATCGATCCCAAGCTCAAGAACGTGGCTGCCGTCTCCGTGCAGGCGACGCTGCCCGCCCTCGCCGGCAAAGGTCAGCAGATGGACGTGACCGTGACCTCCATCGGCGATGCCAAGAGTCTGAGAGGCGGATCGCTGCTGCTCACTCCCCTGCGCGGCATCGACGGTGAAGTCTATGCGGTCGCCCAGGGCAACCTGGTGGTGGCCGGTGTCAAGGCGGAGGGGCAATCCGGCTCCTCCGTGACCATCAACGTGCCAACGGCCGGCATCATCCCGAACGGTGCCATCATCGAGCGGGAGGTGGCCAGCAACTTCTCGGACAAGCCGGAAGTGACGCTCAACCTGCACCAGCCCAACTTCAAGACGGCCCGCAACGTGGAGCGGGAGATCAACCGCCAGCTCGGCCCCGTGGCCAAGGCGGTCAGCGCCGGTCGCATCCAGATTGCGGCTCCCCGGGACGAGAGCCAGCGCATCTCCTTCATGGCCCTGTTGCAGGACATCCAGGTGGACATGGGCAAGGAGCGGCCGCGAGTCGTTTTCAACAGCCGTACCGGCACTGTGGTCATGGGGCAGGGGGTCAAGGTGCACAAGGCGGCGGTCAGCCATGGCAGCCTGACGGTGACCATAGGGGAGAGCCAGACGGTGAGCCAGCCCAACGCCTTCTCCAACGGGCGGACCACCACGACGCCCAACTCCCAGATCCAGGTTGACCGGGAGCGCAACAACATGTTTGTCTGGCCGGATGGCACCTCCCTGGAGGTGATCGTCAAGGCGGTGAATTCCCTGGGGGCGACCCCGGATGATGTCATGGCCATCCTGCAAGCCCTCGACGAGGCGGGAGCCCTCGAAGGCGAGCTGGTGGTCATCTAAGGATCTCTATGACCAGAATTACCTCGGAGCCTGGTTTCTATCAGGATCTCAATGAACTGCAGCAGATAAAGAGCAACCCGGATCAGCGCGCGGCCCTGGAGGCGGCGGCCGGCCAGTTCGAGGTGAGCTTCCTGCAGACGGTGCTCAAGCACATGCGTTCGGCGTCCGACGCCATGCAGGATGAAGAGGACAGGCTTATCAAGGGGGAGTCCCTCTACCGCGACATGTACGACAGCCAGCTCGCGATGAGCCTGGTCAAGCGCGGCGGCATGGGGCTCAAGGAGCAGATGGTCAATCAACTGGCCCCCACATTAAAGAATGCCGAGCCGGTGGTCGCTTCAGACTCCCAGACCCTGGCTGCCTTCAGTCAGCCTCTGAATTCGGCAAAAATGAGGAAAGTTGACTGATGTCGCTGCTCAGTATCGGTTTTAGCGGACTCAATGCATCGCAGATCGCATTGAACATCTCTGCCCAGAATATCGCCAACGTCAATACCATCGGGTACAGCCGCCAGGAGGCCATGATGGGCAGTCTGTCGGGCTTTGGCCGGATGGACAACGGCATGGGGGTCGAGGTGACCGGGGTTCGCAGGATCACCGATGACTATCTGGTCTCCCAGCACTGGCGCAGCCGCTCCGCGACCGGCTCCTCCTATGCGTTTCACCAGTACATCAATACGACGGAGCAGTTGCTCGGCAGCGAGTCGATGAACATCACCAAGGGGCTGGACAGTTTCTTTGCGTCCCTGAGCGCCGCCCTCGACAGCCCGGAAACACCGGCGCAGCGCAGCCAGATCGTCAGCTCGGCCGGTGCCCTGGCCAACCGCTTCGGCCAGTTGAACGAGAGCCTGCTGACCCAAGAGAAGCAGATCGACGATCAGCTGGGCAGCACCATTACCCAGGTGAACAGCTATCTCAAACAGGTGGCGGAGCTCAACACCCAGATCGGCGAGCAGGCTTCCAAAGGGGTCAACACCTCGGCACTGGAAGACAGCCGCGAGCAGATAGTGCGCGAGCTGTCGACCTTCATGGAGGTGCGGGTCAATCGTCAGAGCGACGGCTCCTTCTCCCTGAGCCTGCCCCAGGGCCAGCCCCTGGTGCTGGCCGGCAGCAGCAGCACCCTCTCTCTGGCCGGCGACACCCTGAGCCTGAGCTTCGGGCCGCAATCCTTCGAGGTCCCCAGGCTTCAGGGCGGCACCCTGGCGGGCGTGCTGGAATATCGCACCACAGTGCTGCGTCCCCTGCGCGACGAGCTGAACCAGATCGCGAAGAAGCTGGCGGATGACTTCAACGCCAAGCAGGCGGGTGGCGTCGATCTGAACGGCGATCCCGGCAAACCCCTGTTCAGCTACGACCCCCTCAATCCCTCCGGCACCCTCAAGGTGGCCGACGGCTTTACCGGGGATCACCTCGCCTTCGCCAAGGCGGGGGGCGGCAACGGCGACAACCGCAACCTGCAGGAGCTGCTGACCATCAAGGATGATCAGTACGATGCCTACAGCGCCCTGCTTGGCAAGATGGCGGTGCAGAGCGGTCAGGCCAAGGCGACCATGGAGGCCGATGCCAACATGGAGAAACAGCTCGCCACCAAGCTCAGCAGCGTGAGCGGCGTCAACCTCGATGAGGAAGGGGTCAAGGTGATGGCCTACACCAAGGCGTATCAGGCCAATGCCAAGGTGATCAGCACCTCGGATCAACTCTTCAATTCCATTCTCAACATGTTCTGACGGAGTCCGCATGCGCATCAGCACCAACCAGATCCAGCTCAGCATGCTCGACAACCTGCAGCGGGGCTTTGGCGACTACGCCCGGCTGGATCGCCAGATCTCCTCCAACAAGCGGATCCTGCAGCCTTCGGACGATCCCGTGGGCAGCGTGCAACTGCTCGGTCTGAAGAAAGAGCAGGTGGCCATGGCCCAGTACCAGAAGAACATCGCCAATGCCAAGAGCCAGCTATCCCAGGGGGAGCTGCAGTTCGAGACCATGACCAACATGCTGAGCCGGTTGCGGGAGCTGACCCAGACGGCAGCCAACGGTTCCCTCTCCGAGGACGATCGCCGGGCGGTGTCCAGCGAGGCGGCCATCATCAAGGAGGGACTGCTGGATCTCGCCAATGCCCGCAACGAGAACGGTTCAAGCCTGTTCAGCGGCAGCCAGGTGGACAAGACCCCCATCGTCCAGGGTCCGGGTGGCGGCTATCTCTATCAGGGGGATGCCCTGGTGCGGGAGGTGGAGATTGCCCGGGGGGTGACGGTGTCCCTCAACCAGACCGCAGACAGCCTGTTCATCCAGAACGGGGATTTCTTCAAGCAGTTGGACGACATGGTGGCGGCCTTCGATGCCGGCGCACCGGATGCGGCGGATCAGGCCAGAGCCATGCTGGATCGCAGCAAGACCCTGCAGGATGACATCAGCCAGATGGTGAGCACCATAGGGGCACGCATCAATCTGCTGGATCAGGTGGACGAGGGTCATGCCGAGAAGAGCACCTATAGCAAGGAAGTGAGCAATCAGATAGAGTCCCTCGACTATGCGGGGGCCGTGACCCAGCAGGCGCATGTGCTGATGGCTCTGCAGGTGCAACAGCAGGCCTTTGCCAAGGTGAATGGCCTGAGCCTGTTCAACTACATGCCCTAAATCTGTCTAAGGAGCCAGGATGCAGATTCAACAAACCCGTCCGGGGAGCGTGGCCGAAACGCCGGCCCAACCCAGGTTGCAAGGTCGTTCGACTGCCCAGGCTACTTCTCCCCAGACTCCTCGCAATGAACGCCAGCCCAATGTCATCCGGCTCGATCGCTGGGCCCTGATCGGCACGGCGCAGCAGCGCATCGCCCATGCCCAGGGGGGCGAACAGGCCCTGAGCCAGGTATGGGGCGAGCTGAAGCGCCTGGAGCAGCAGCTCGGCCAGCAGAAGGCGGCGAGCGGGGATCTGGTCTCCCGTCTCAAGGTACTGGAAGAGAAGCTGACCCAGCCGCAGGCGCCACTGACGAGCGAGCTCAGGCCACGCTTGCTGGCGTCGGCCACGGACAGCAGGGTGCACTACAGCGCGGAGCGGCTCGATCTGCTGAGCCCAAGGGCGAGTGCCGAGCGTCTCGTCTTCTCCTTCCCTCAGACCAGCAGCGCCGTCGAGGTGCTGCTGCCCGCCGATGCCAGTGAAGCGGAGGCGGCCGCCCGCCTGGATCGCGCACTGCGCAAGGAGCATATCCAGGCGCGCCTGAACGAGCTGGGCAAGCTGGAGCTGAGCGTGCCGGATCAGCACAGGCGCAAGCTGGATGAACCCGTGCTGCTGAGCGGTGAGGGCATCCGCATTCCCGCCGGGAACCCGGTACCCGTGCAGTTCAAGCCAAAGGCGGGGCAGTTGACCCAGCTCGGCGAGGGGCTCGACAAAGGGGAGATCAAACAGGAACAGCAACGGCTGAAGCGACTGCTCGGGGAGATAGAGCAGTCGGTGCGCGAGCTCAAGCAGTTTCGCCAGAGGATGGTGAAGCAGCTCGATCGGGTGAAGTCTCGCAGCCAGAACCTGCAGCAGGAGGAGCTGGTCCAGTTGCAGGGCAAGCTCAGCCTCCAGCTCAAGGAAGGGGGCTTCATGGGGACCATGTCCGGTCTGCTTGCCCAGGCCAACGTCTCGCGCCAGAACGTGGTGGCGCTGCTCACCTAGGGTGCCAGGTCCCGTTCACGACAGAAAACCGCCATGCAGCTCGCTGGCGGTTTTCTGTTTTCAGGGCTTGAGCAGGGCGTACAGGGAGATGTCCGACGCGAAGCCGGAGTCGTTGAGCCCCTGTTCTATGGTCTTGATAAAGCTCGCATTGTGCTGACGTATGGTGTGGTAGCTGTAGAAGAGGTTGACCACGTCCTGCTCGTCCAGCTCCTTGTCCATGGCCAGCAGGCAGAGGTAGTTGCGCAGCAGGAAGTAGTCGACCACCAGCAGCTGATAGGCCTGGCACTTGTCGCCCTGCTGCAACGGGAAGTTGTGGTGATAGACGTAGTAGAGCAAGTAGTTGTCCAAGATCTGGGGATGGCTGGCCAGGAAGGGGGCGACCCTGTCGTGCCAGACCTGCTGCAGGCGTGCAAGCTTGTCCTCGTCGTAGGTTCCCTCCAGTACCCCGTTGATCTTGTCGAGGCAGACCTGCATGGTCTGCCGCCCCCGTCTCCCCTGGGAGTAGGCCAGCAACTGGTGGGTCATGGTTCTGAGGCCCCACCACTGCAGTCTGGGCAGGGCGGGCAACTGCTCGAACATGGTGTTGAGCTCCCCGCGTTCGGCCAGTACCGCCACCTGATCGAGGAAGGCCTCGTGGGAGAGTTGCGCAGGATCCCGATGGATCAGCATGCCGACCAGCCATAGCCGAATCGCCACGGGGATATCCGTGGCGGCCAGCACGTGAATGCTCAGGCTGTGCAACGTCGCCATGGCGTTGGAGGGGGGCGGAGCGAAGGGCAGGGGCTGGGTGAGCTCGGTGACCTCGGTCTGCATCGCCAGGGGGTCAAGCAACAACTGGCGGCACACCTGGGGGCAGGAGAGCATCAGGGACCTCTTGAGCTGGTTGCCGATGCGGGTCTGGGCTCTGGGGTAGGTCTTGCAGGTGTGACTCAGGGCATCCGGACCCGCCTTGCTGTGGATCTGGCACAGGCGGTTTTCATCGAGGAAGGGGCAGGCGCCCTGTTCGTCGAGCTTTATCTCCCCCCAGCGCTCGTTGCTCTGCTTCACCTTGATGATGTGCAGCTTGCTCAGGGACTTGACCGTGGGGTCGGGGTGGCGTTCATAGCTGCGGAAGGTCTGCTTGTCGATGCTGATGGTCCAGCTGTGGCAGCAGTTGTCCTCGCAGCGATCGCCGATGCACTGGAAATGTTGAACGAAATGCGGTGTGTAGAGCGAAGCAGCCATGTCGCCATCCGGTAGTGAGAGAGGACGTTTTAAAAGCAATAAGCATGCCGGATGGGGGAGGCGGCGAGCACCTGGGATACCGGAATGCCCGGGAGGGGGCCAGAAGAAAAATATGCGGAGGGAAGATTACATTTCTGCGCGAAAGGGGTCGTCTCTATCTGATGTCAACCTAACGGGCTGCTGTGCAGCGTTTAACTCGAGGAATACATCATGGGCTTGTCCATCCATACCAACTTCGCCTCCCTGACCACCCAGAACCAGCTGAACAACACCAACAAGATGCTGGGCACCGCCATGCAGCGCCTGGGTACCGGTCTTCGCATCAACTCCGCCGCCGACGACGCGGCCGGTCTGCAGATGGCTACCCGCCTGCAAGCCCAGTCCAACGGCCAGAAGGTCGGCATGCGCAACGCCCAGGATGCCATCTCCATGATGCAGACCGCCGAAGGCGCTCTGGACGAGATGACCAACATCGTTCAGCGCATGAAGGATCTGGCTACCCAGGGTGCCAACGGCACTACCAGCGCCGATGACTACACCGCCCTGAACGCCGAGTTCGGCGAGCTGTCGAAAGAGCTGGCCAACATCACCGACAACACCACCTTCGGTGGCCAGTCCCTGCTGAAGAAAGCCGCTGGCAACTTCGAGAAGGGTGCGGTCAAGTTCCAGATCGGTGGCTCCGCCGCCGAGACCCTGAGCGTGGACATCTCCACCGACCTGAAGAAAGTGACCGGTTCCACCGCTGGCTCCGGCCTGGATGGTACCGCAGTCAAGGGTGGCGGTATCGGTGATCAGACCAAAGCCAATGCCGCTATCACCGAGATGGAAACCTTCCTGAAAGACATCGGCAGCGCCCGTTCCTCCTTCGGTGCCAACATCAACCGTCTGGAGCACACCGTCAACAACCTCTCCAACATGAAAGAGAACACCGACATGGCGAACGGTCGCATCATGGATGCCGACTTCGCTCAGGAGAGCACCAACATGACCAAGAACCAGATGCTGATGCAGGCTGGCATGTCCGTGCTGTCCAACTCCAACCAGATGACCGGCATGGTGACTTCCCTGCTGCGTTGATGCTGGTGGCACCCATCCCCCCTGGTGGGTGCCTTTTTCCCGTTTCCCCTCCCAGCTCCTCCCGCGCCCTCTTTTTTCATCATATTTTTCACCCGCAGCTCAAGTCTTGCCTCGCACCTGTCGCTTCTCTCCTTCGTACGGTTATCCGCTGCGGTAGCAGCCTTCTTCGAGGAATAGATCATGGGTTTGTCCATTCATACCAACTTTGCTTCTCTGACCACTCAGAACCAGCTGAACAACACCAACAAGATGCTGGGCACCGCCATGCAGCGCCTGGGTACCGGTCTTCGCATCAACTCCGCCGCCGATGACGCCGCCGGTCTGCAGATGGCCACCCGTCTGCAAGCCCAGTCCAACGGCCAGAAGGTCGGCATGCGCAACGCCCAGGACGCCGTCTCCATGATGCAGACCGCCGAAGGTGCCATGGACGAGATGACCAACATCGTTCAGCGCATGAAAGACCTGGCCACCCAGGGCGCCAACGGCACCGCGAGCGCGGAAGACCGTCTGGCCATGGGCACCGAAATGAAGGAGCTGTCTGCCGAGCTGAAGAACATCAGCGACAACACCAAGTTTGGTGGTCAGGCTCTGATCAGCGATGCGGGCAAGTTCGGCGCTGCAGCAGTGACCTTCCAGATCGGTGGTTCCGCCGCCGAGAAGCTGGATGTGGATGCCAGCGGCAATGTTCAGGCCGTCAACGCAGCCATTGATGCCGCGGAAACCGATTTTGCCACCGCCGATGTGGCGGCCACCGCCCTGGCCTCCACTGCCTTCAACGCGCAGATCACCAAGATGGAAGACGCCCTGGATGCCATCGGTACCGCCCGTTCCCAGTTCGGTGCCAACATCAATCGTCTGGAGCACACCGTCAACAACCTCTCCAACATGAAAGAGAACACCGACATGGCGAACGGCCGCATCATGGATGCCGACTTCGCCCAGGAGAGCACCAACATGACCAAGAACCAGATGCTGATGCAGGCTGGCATGTCCGTGCTGTCCAACTCCAACCAGATGACCGGCATGGTGACTTCCCTGCTGCGTTGATGGTTTGCCGGGCCGCCCCGAGAGGGGCGGCTCTTGTTTGACAACCGCTTGCCGGTTGGAAAGGGCCGAGCCGGTCTTTTCCAACAGGCATGCCACCGAATAAGGGGATAAAGATGCAAATAGATCCGGCCAGCACGGCGATGCAACTGGTAGCCGTCGAGCGCCAGAACATGGACAAGCTGCTGAAGAAGCAGCTGGACAGCGTCAAGGCGCAGCAGAGCGCCATCAGCAGCCTCACCACCAAGCTGTCGAGTTTCCAGACCCTGCTCAAGGATCTGAACAAGGCGAGCAGCCTGCAGGCTCAGAAGGCCACCCTGTCCCAGGAAGGGCTCATGACGGTGACGAGCAATGGCAAGGCCAGCTCGGGTCAGTACAGCTTCTTCGTGGAGCAGCTTGCCCAGTCCCATCAGGTCGGCTTGCAGCTTGACAGTGACACGGCACCGCTGCCGGCAGACGGCGTCTTCTCCCTGACCGTCAAGGGCAAGACCCTGGACATCGACCTGGCCTCCCTCCCGGCTGGCGCCACCGTCAAGGATCTGGTCTCCCAGATCAACAATGCCAAGGACAACCCGGGGGTGAAGGCGACCCTGGTACGTACCGACGGCAAGGTCAGCATGGTACTGACCAGCAAGGAGAGCGGCGTGGAGAACGCCATCACCCTGGGGTACAGCGGGGATGGCGCCAATGCCATCGGGGTGGCGATGGCCGGCAAGACGGACATCACCCAGGCGCAGGACGCCAAGCTGCGCATGGGGGGGGACAACCCTCTCACCATCACCTCTGCCAGCAACAAGATAGAGAACGTGGTGGATGGCCTGACGTTCCAGCTGACCAAGGCGCAAAAGGCGGATGACGCTCCGCTGCTGGTCACGGTGGATCAGGACAAGGAGGCGGTTACCGGCTCCCTCAAGAAGTTTGTCGACAGTTACAACGAGCTGGTGGACGAGCTGGCCAAGATGACCTCCAGCGATCCCAAGGCGCCGGGAGCCCTCTCCTCCGACAGCGGGGTTCGCAGCCTCAAGAGCGTGATTGCCCGCAGCGTGCGGGAGCTGCCCGATGATCTGACCCTGGGGAGCCTGGGGATCAAGACCGACAAGGCGGGCAAGCTCTCCTTCAACGAGACCGACTTCAACAAGGCGCTGGAGAAGGATCCCGAGCTGCTCGGCAAGGCACTCATGGGCGACGACGGTCTGCTCAAGCGGATGAGCAATGCCCTGGACCCCTATACCAAGCGGGACGGTGCACTCAAGGGGCGCAAGACAGGTCTTGAAGCGAACGAGAAGCGGGTGAACGAGCGGATGGAGGCGCTGGATCGGCGCATGGATTCCGCGTATAAGCGCTACCTCAATCAGTTCACCACCATGAACCAGATGTTGCAGACCATGGGCGCCCTGTGAGACGGCTAGCCCGTAACACTTTGAATAAGCGAGTTTTTCATGTTTGAACCCCAAGAAGGCTATGACGCCTACCAGTTCGCCGCCACCCAGGCCAAGGCAGCGAGCGCCGATCCGCACCAGCTGGTGCTGATGTTGATGGATGGCCTGCTCGACGAAATAGCCAGGGCCGAGGGCCACATTCTGGCCAGGCAGTACGAGCGCAAGGGGCAGTCCATCAACAAGTGTCTGCAGATCCTGGGAGGGCTCGACAGTGCCCTCGACATGGACAAGGGCGGGGAGCTGGCCAGCAACCTGCACCGTCTGTACGACTACTGCGGCCAGCGGCTGTTCGAGATCAGTGTGGGCAACGATGTCGCGGGCTTTGCAGAGGTGCGTCGCATCCTGCTGGAGCTGAAAGAGGGTTGGGAAGCGATGGCCCGCCATCCCCGTTGATGCGGAAATCCACCTTCCTCATGGGGCAAAGGTCGGAACTAACGTATTGAAATATAATGTTTATATATTTGGCCTGCTCCTTGCTTGCCCGCAAGGTCGTCCTATTTTGAGGCCATCATCATGTCCATGACAGGAGCCGTGCTCCCCGGTACGGAACGCGAGACCCGTCAGCGCCAGCTCCTGGGGCTCGGGCGTCTTATCTTGCAGCAGGCCCGCGCCGGACAGTGGGATGCGGTGCGGCTGGCGGACCAGCGTCTGGCCCAGCTGGTGGCGCATCTGAACAGCCAGCCTGCATTGTGGCAATCCCTGATGCCGGCCCGGGATCAGGTGCGCCACTGGCATCGGGAAGCCTTCGCGCTCTGTGAGCAGGAAACGGCGCTGCGCAAGCAGGAGTGGGACAGCCTCTCCCGCAAACGGGAAGGATTGCAGGCCTACGACGAGGCGCAGACATGGGCATGATCCCTCTCCCCGTGGCAGAGACACTGCCCGCTTCCCCATCCGGTGGTTTTACCCGCCTCTCCCGCCAGCCTGACGGTCAGGGGGAAGAGTACCAGCCTCTGGATCTTCCGCAGGAGGCGATGCTTCCTCCGTCCACCGCCCCTTCCGCCCCCGTCGACGAGACGGAGCAGGAGGAGAGCGTCGAAGTGGCTGCGGATGTCGCCGAGCAACTCGCCGCCTTCAACCAGATGCCACCACCTTTTGTCCGACAGGAGGAGGGACGCCTTCCTCCTGCCCGTTTGTCATCGAATGGCGGCCTTGCCCCCGTCGGGGAGGTGCAACCCGCCTCCTCGCCTGTGCTGCGCGCCCTCAGCGGGTTCGAGCGAATGGAAGGGGAGCGGATGCTGGTGCCGCCGGTTTCCGTTGGCAAGGAGAGCCTCCCTCAACCCGCCGGGGAGCTGGCCATGCGAATGCTCCAGCCAACCACCCAGGGCGAGCAGCCTGCGACCCGGAGTGCGGCAGTGGTGGTGCCTCTTCCCGGGGAGCCCGCCCCGGAGCGGGAGGTCAGCGTCACCGAATTCAAGGCAATGGCGGGGTTGTCGCCCGCGCTCTCTGCCGCCAGGCCTGCGGAATACCAGTGGGCGCCGGCGCGTCTTGCCGCAAGCGAGGCCCAGTGGGGCCAGCAACTGGTCGATGTGCTCAAAGACAGGGTCGAGCTGCAGGTGAACCATAGCATCAAGCAGGCCCATATCCGCCTCGATCCCCCCGAGCTGGGTCGCCTCGAACTGACCGTGAGGATGGAAGGGGATCGGATCAACGTGCAGCTCAACGTGACCAACCCGGCGGTGCGTGAAGCCCTGATCCAGTCGATGGAGCGGCTTCGCATGAGTTTGGCTCCCCATCATGCCGGTGGCGTCGAGGTGAACGTGGGCCAGGGGGGAGAGCAGGAGCGGGGGGATCGCTGGCAGCAGGAGAAGATCCTGGCAGGTCGACGACAGTGGCAGGAAGAACAGGACGCATCGGGCGGTGCTGGCCAGGATTGGCTCAACACCCTGGTGTGACATTTCAAGATCGGGCAATAGCGAGAGTGATTTCAAATTATGCGGCGTGTCATGAAGTGGTTGATGGTGATAATGATGGCGCTGTGCCTGCTGGCGGCGCTGGCCTATGGCGCTTATCTCAAGCGGGATACGGTTGCCGTCTGGCTGGGCCTGGCAGAGGCCAAGCCCGAGCTGAGCAAGACGCCGCTGTTCAAACCGATGGAGCGTTTCGTCATCAGCCTGGAGGGAGACAGAGAGCCCCACTATCTGGTGCTGGAGCTGGCGCTGGTCACCCACAATCCCCAGCAGCTGGAGACGCTCAACGAGCTGACCCCCCTGATCCGCAATGCCATGGTGCAATATTTCAGCCATCGCTCCCATGAGGCGGTGAAGCAGGAACTGCAGAACATCTCGGCCCTGCAGACCTCTCTGCTCGGCAAACTGGTGGGAACCCTGGAGGGGTATGGCTACAAGCCCTATCTGGATGAAGTGCTGGTCACCAAGGTCCTGGTGCAGTAGCGAACATGATGGACGCTGGTTGGGATACTCCCTGCGAACTGACCGCCTCCGCTCCCCGCACCGGTGAGCAGGCGATCCTGAGCCGTTATCTGCCTCTGGTGAAGCGGGCAGCCACTCACTTGCGCAGTCAGGTGAGCGCCAGCTTCGATCAGGAGGACATGGAGCAGGTCGGCATGATGGGGCTGCTGGAAGCCTGGCGTCGCTATGGGGGTGAACCGGATGCCCAGTTCGAGAGCTATGCCTTCAAGCGGGTGCGGGGAGCCATGCTGGATGAGCTGCGGCGCCTTGACTGGCGACCCCGTCAGCTGCGCCAGCAGGTGCACGGTCACAACCAGGTACAGCGGGAGCTGTTCAACCGTCTGGGGCGCAACCCGACCGAGCAGGAGCTGGCACAGGCGCTGTCCTGCTCCGTCGAGGAGGTGCGCCAGCTCGCTTATGCGAGCCAGGCCGAGGCGTTGCAGAGTCTGGAGGAGTGGCTGGAGAACGGAGGCAGGGCGCCCGCATCCGAGTCTGACGATCAGGATCTGGCCATGACCCTTGCCAAGGTGCTCGGCACCCTGGACAAGCGTGAACAGCTGCTGCTTTCCCTCTATTACCAGCAGGAATTGAACATGAAGGAGATTGCACTGGTGCTCGGGCTGACCGAGTCGCGGGTGTGTCAGCTCCACAAGCAGTGCGTCCTTCAGCTCAAGCAGCGATTGGTCGACTCCATATAGTTATGCCTCTCCCCGCGGGGGGAGTCTTGTTGATTTCTGCGGGAGCATCCATGCAAAAACAGATTGGTCTTGGTGTCATTTTCGTGTGTGTGATCGGCGGCTTCATGATGGCCGGGGGGCGCCCCATCGCCCTGTGGCAGCCTGCCGAACTCATCATCATCATAGGGGCGGCGGTCGGCTCCATGTTCCTTGGCAATTCCAAGGAGGTGATGCATGAAATGTGGCGCCAGATGAAGCTTTGCTTCAAGTCCAACAAGGACGAGAAGGAGATCTATCGCGAACTGCTGACCCTGATGCACCAACTGCTGGAAGAGACCCGCAACAAGGGGATGAAGGCGCTGGACGAACACGTGGAGAATCCGCAGCAGAGCTCCGTCTTCCTCATGTATCCCCAGGTATCGGAAGATCCGCAACTGCTGGGCTTCATCATCGACAACCTGCGTCTGCTGGGCATGGGCAAGATCACGCCCCATGAGCTCGACACCATACTGGAGCAGGAGATCATGGCCATCGAGGAGGACATGCTCAAGCCCGCCCACGCGCTGCACAAGACAGGGGAGGCCTGCCCCGGCTTCGGGATCCTGGCGGCGGTGATGGGGATCATCATCACCATGCAGCAACTCGACGGCCCCCTCAGCAACATAGGGGTGCATGTGGCGGCCGCCTTGGTGGGCACCTTCATCGGCATCTTCCTCTGTTATTGCTTGCTGGAGCCCATCAGCAATGCCATGGAAGAGATGGTCAAGCGTCGTATCGGCATGCTGATGTGCATCAAGTCGATTTTGATCGCTCAGCTGCGGGGCAAGACGCCGCTGCTCTCCGTCGATTCCGGCCGCAAGATGCTGGAACCTGACGTGAAACCCAGCTTCCTCGAACTGGAAGACTGGGTGACCAACAGGGCCATGTGATGCGCAACCACGAGCAGATCGTCATCAAGCGCCAGCAGCGGCGCAGCAGCGCTCCCAAGGGGGGCGGTGCATGGAAGGTGGCCTTCGCCGACTTCACCCTGGCCATGATGGCCTTCTTCATGGTGCTCTGGATCCTGGCCGTCTCCAGCCAGGAGGAGCGGGATGTGGTGGCCAGCCGTCTGCGCGACTACAGCATCATGGACAGCGAGGCAAACCCGTTCGACATCAGCAACAGCCCCTATCCGGTGGATCTTGGCGGCAACCCCTCGGTACTGGAGGAGTTGAGTCCCCAGTTCGTGGAGGAGGGGCAGCGCATGCCCAGACACATGGAGCGGGATCGCAGCATCTTTACCGATGGTGCCAAGGGAGGCTATGAGAGCCTGCTGGTGGGCAAGATTGAGGGAGAAAAGCAGATGGCGCAGTTGGCCGGTTTCATCGGGTCCATGGCGGATCAGATGCAGGCCAGAAACAACCTGGAGCTGCAACTGGTGCCCCAGGGTCTGCGGATCCTGATCCGCGACGATGACGAGCGCGAGATGTACAGCCGTGGCAGCGCCCGCATCAGCCCCTATTTCCGCCACCTGCTGATGGCACTGGCTCCTGTCTTCCAGCGAGTGGAGAACCGGGTCATGATCTCCGGTCACACCGACAGCACCCCCTTTGCCGGTGACAACTACAGCAACTGGGAGCTCTCCTCCGATCGCGCCATGATGGCGAGGCGTGTCCTGCTTGCCGGTGGCATGCCCCCCGAGCGGGTGGGTCAGGTGGTCGCCATGTCGGATACCATGCTGGACAACACCGCAGATCCCAAAGGCAGCGAGAACCGCCGCATCGAGTTGCTGGTGATGACGACCCAGGCGGAAAAGAGCCTGGAGCAGCTGTTCAGTGCCCAAACCCAAGCCGCCACCCGGACAGCCAAGGACGCCGTTGCCCATGGAAACCCCTGACGCCGATCTGCCCCCCGTGACACCGTTCAAGGATCCCAGGCGCAAACTGCCGCGCTGGTATCTCCATGACGGGACCACGCCCCTGGAATCCCAGAGTTGCGGCATCGCGGCCCGGCTCATGGTCTCTGGCCTGCTGTTCGACAGGCGCATCGGACGGGCGGTGATCAAGGATATCGGACCGGGTGGGGTCGGTTTCCTCGCCCCCGCCCGTTTTACCTTGCCCGATAACGTCAGCCTGTCGTTGTCACCGCGGATCGTGCTGGCCTGTCATATCACCCATCGCAGGGCCATAGGCCAGTACCTCAGCTTCTACGGCGCGCGATGGGTCGATCCTGACTCGGTGGATCTCGCGCCTGTTCTGAGCCACTGGCGCCACTGTTTCATGGCGCCAGCAGAGGGCGAGCCTGCTCCAATCCCAGTGGATCCGGCAACCGCTCAAGAGTGAGGCCTCCCCGCCCCATGTCCAGTCCCCGTGCAGGCAGCAACAGCAGGGGATCGTGCAGGCTTTCCAGGGACACGGCCCGCACCAGCTGCGGGCGTGTCTCTTGATGACGCGGTGCAGGAGGGGCCTTGCCTCCGCCATAAATGATGGGGCAGTCACTCACCTCCCGGGGATCGGGCAATCGCCAGGCGGGATTCCACCGGCTTGCCTCGTTCATGGCAACCCCCCGTTCCATGGCCCACTCCAGCAATGAGCAGCCCCCTGGCTGCCGCCAGACCCGGATATTTTCTCCCGCCTGCCAGGGCGGCAGGACAAACCCGTGCTGCGCCGCTCTGTCCAGCAATTGGGAGAGCGCGAGGAAGCGCGCCACATAGAGGCGCGTTTCGGTAGGCAACTGCAACTCCCACACATTGCGTGTCCCGCCGTTGAGCACCGCCTTCAATACTCTTCCCTCTCCCGCGTTGTAGGCCGCCAGTGCCAGCAACCAGTCCTGCCCGAAGAATTGATGCAGCCAGCCGAGGTAGGAGAGCGCCGCCTCCGTCGCCAACGGCAGGGAGTAGCGGCCATCGAAGGCGTTCGTCATGGGGACGGAGAAGCGGGCTGCGGTATCTGGCATCAACTGCCAGGGCCCGGCGGCGCCCGCCGATGAGATCACGTCAAGCCGGTAGCTGCTCTCGATCAGGGGCAGCAATGCCAGCATGGGTGGGAGATTGCGCGTCTGAACCTGCTCCGTGACCCAGCGGATCATGGGCTGGGACTCGGCGAGCCTCGTTTGCAGGTGGCTGCGCTGGCGCAGCAGAAAGCGGGTCTGCTCGTTGACCAGCTCGGCACCCGGGCCGACAACGGGGGTAGGAAAACCCGCCTGCCAGTGATAATGATCATAGGAGTAACAAACGGCACTGCTCAGTAGCGAGAGCCCGGGGAGAAGGCGCAGGGATATTTTGGCAACAGCGGACAGAGCCTGGCGGGAAAATGATAAAAACACGATGTATCTCAACAGTTTTTGACAATATCTGTCGACTGTTCATGTGGTATCCAGGACGTGATAAGCATGATAACACGAGTAAAAAAGACCCCAAAGGCGGGCAGGGCGATTCAGAAATTTCTGCTTTATCTGATCCTCGTTAATTTTGGTTTGATGTGGCTCTATATCATGTATGCCGACGAGCTGACATTGGGCGCCAATCTACTGCTGACTTTTCTTCTCATCGTCTATAACCTGCTGCTCTGCCAGCTGGTGGTGCTGCGAGCCCGTCGGGTAGGGGATGGATACATCATCTATCCCGTGGTGGGCGTCAGCATTATCCTGTGCGCCGTCGTGCTGTTCCGTTTCATCATTTCCCCGTGAAATCGATTAATTACGAGGCGCACTTCGCCGGGATGATTTAATTCCCCCATGAATAACTTGTGGAAAATCAATTCATTTAATCGGTAGTCCCATCACGCTGCGTCAATATGTTCCCCATGCCCGAGATCCTTGCTTGAAAAGCCCCCTGCTCGTCCTTAAACTTCATGGTGGAGAAAAGTGGATCAAAGTGGTTTTATTGGGCATCTAGCCCCCATAACTCACCTTCGGGGACTGCAATTTGTTGCGTGGCGCTCACGCCATCAGCCTGGACAGCAAGGGGCGGTTGGCGATTCCGACCAAATTTCGTGATTGGCTGCGCGAAGAGTGCGACGGCCAGCTGGTCTGCACCATCGACATAGCCCATCCCTGTCTGCTGCTTTATCCCCTGAATGAATGGGAAGAGGTGGAGCGCAAGCTGAAGACCCTTTCCAGCACCAACCCGGCGGAACGCCGCCTGCAGCGTCTGCTGCTCGGCCACGCGGCCGAATGCGAACTGGATGGCAATGGCCGTCTGCTGCTCAGCCAGCCGCTGCGCAGCCATGCCGGGCTGGACAAGAAAGTCATGCTGGTGGGCCAGCTCAACAAATTCGAGCTGTGGGATGAAGCCCGCTGGCAACAACAGATCAACGACGACATCCTGGGCCTGCCCGAGGACGACTGGGCAAGTTCACCACGACTACAGGATTTTTCTTTATAAATGACCCAAGCCGCTGAACACATCACAGTGCTGTTGCACGAAGCCGTCGAAGGGCTGGCCATCAAGCCGGACGGTATCTACGTCGACGGTACCTTTGGCCGGGGTGGTCACTCTCGTCTCATTCTCCAGCATCTGGGCCCGAACGGTCGTCTGATCGCCATCGACCGGGATCCCCAGGCCATTGCCGAGGCGGCCAAGATCCAGGATCCCCGTTTCGAGATCGTGCACGGTCCCTTCTCCGGCATCACCCGTTATCTGACCGAGCGCGGCCTGCTGGGCAAGGTCGATGGCTTCCTGCTGGATCTCGGTGTCTCCTCCCCCCAGCTTGACGATGCCGAACGTGGCTTCAGCTTCATGAAGGACGGCCCGCTCGACATGAGGATGGATCCCACCTCCGGTCAGAGCGCCGCCGAGTGGCTGGCCCGTGCCGATGTGGACGACATCGCCTGGGTGCTGAAAACCTTCGGTGAGGAGCGCTTCGCCAAGAAGATTGCTCGCGCCATCGTGCACGATCGGGTGACAGAGCCCTATGTGCGCACCCGCCAGCTGGCGGAGATGATTGCCCGGGTCAACCCGAGCAAGGAGAAGGGCAAGCACGCGGCGACCCGCAGCTTCCAGGCCATCCGCATCTATATCAACAGCGAGCTGGACGAAATTGAAACCGCCCTCAACGGCGCGCTGGACGTGCTGGCTCCTCACGGTCGTCTCTCCGTCATCAGCTTCCACTCTCTGGAAGATCGGCTGGTGAAGCATTTTATTCGCAAGCATGAGAAAGGTCCGGAAGTACCCCACGGGATCCCTCTGACCGAAGCCCAGCTGGCCGGTGGTCGCAAGCTGAAGTCGATCGGCAAGGCACTCAAGCCTTCCGACCACGAGGTCAATGAAAACACCCGGTCCCGCAGCTCGGTGCTGCGGGTCGCAGAGCGTCTTGCGGAGTAAGCGATGAGCGACGTGCGCGTTCACCTCGCCAGGGAGATCGTTGCGGATCTCTGGCGCCACAAGTTGCAGGTCCTGTTGACCGTCGCAGTGCTGGTCACCGCCTTTGCGGTGATCCTGGTGACCAACATGACCCGGGGTCTGACGGCCAAGCAGAACGATCTGATGGCGGAGGAGGACAGGCTCAACATCGAGTGGCGCCACCTCTTGCTGGAACAGGGCACACTGGCTGAGCACTCCCGGGTGGCGAGTCTGGCCATGGACAAGTTGCAGATGGCTCGTCCCCTGGTGACCACTGAAAAGGTAATTACACAACCATGACACGCAAGGCCGCCACCAAGGCTCCGGCAAAGGACAAAGCCAAGGCGAAAGCACCCTCACTCTACCCGTGGCGCTTTCGTACCCTGGTTTTCTTCATCGGCATCGCGTTTGCGGGGCTGATCCTGCGGCTGGCCTGGATCCAGGTGATCGATCCGGACAGACTGCGCCAGGAGGGGGACATGCGCTCCCTGCGCACCACCTCCACCCAGGCGGTGCGCGGCATGATCACGGACCGCAATGGCGAACAGTTGGCGGTATCCGTACCGGTCGAAGCGGTCTGGGCTGATCCCAAGACGGTGCATGAGTCCGGTGCCATCCACAACGAGCGTGCCTGGCTGGCACTCTCCGCGGTGCTCAAGCTCGACATCAACACCCTCAAGCATCGCATCGCCAACCCGAGCAAGCGCTTCGTCTATCTGCAGCGGCAGGTGACGCCTGCGGTGGCCGAGTACATCAAGGGGTTGAAGCTGGGGGGCATCTATCTGCGCCCCGAGGCGCGCCGTTTCTACCCGACCGGCGAGATAAGCTCCCACTTGGTGGGGGTGACCAACATCGATGGCAGCGGCATCGAGGGGATTGAGCGCAGCTACAACGAGTGGCTGACCGCAACCCCTGGCGAGATGAGGGTGCGCAAGGACAGGCAGGGCCGCGTCATCGAGCGCCTGGGCCTGGTGAAAGAGGGCAAGCACGCCAACGATCTGCAACTGAGCATCGATCAGCGGGTGCAGGCGCTGGCCTATCGCGCCCTCAAACGGGCTACCGACGAGAACAAGGCCACCTCCGGCTCCATGGTGATGCTGGATGTGAAGACCGGCGAGGTACTCGCCATGGTCAACACCCCCTCCTACAACCCGAACAACCGCGGCCAGTACCAGAGTTTCCGGGTGCGAAACCGGGTGGTGACCGATACCTATGAGCCGGGCTCCACGGTCAAGCCATTGATTTTGCTTAGTGCCTTGCAAGCCGGTGTCACCAGCTGGAAGGACTTCATCCCGGGCGGCCCCCTCTTTATCGGGGCCAAGCAGATCCGTGACGTGAGTATCCACAAGGCGACCAACCTGTACGACATCCTGCGCTACTCCTCCAACATCGGCATGTCGCGCATCGCGCTGCGGATGCCGGCCCAGGAGATGATCAATACCCTGAGCATGGTGGGATTCGGCATGGACACCGGCAGCGGCCTGATGGGGGAGAGCAGCGGCATGCTGCCCCAGCGTCGCCGCTGGTCCGACATCGAGCGAGCCACCCTGTCGTTCGGTTATGGTCTGCGAGTGACCCCGCTGCAGCTGGCCTCCGCCTACGCCACCCTGGCCAACAAGGGCAAGCGGGTACCGCTCTCCATCATCAAGGTGACCAAGCCGCCCAAGGGTGAGCAGGTCATCGATCACAACAACGCCGCTGCCATGTTGCAGGCGCTGGAGTATGTGGTCAGCAATGCCATTCCCAAGGCCCAGATCCCCGGTTATCGGGTCGGTGGCAAGAGTGGTACCGCCAAGGTGGCCGTGGCTGGGGGCTATGGCAAGGACTACATGGCCTGGTTTGCCGGTTTCGCGCCAGCCAGCAATCCCCGTTTCGTCATGGTGGTGGTGATCAACGAGCCCAAGGGGGATGCCTACTACGGCGGTGCCGTGGCGACCCCGCCCTTTGCGGAGGCCATGGGAGGCGTGTTGCAGCTCTTCAACATCCGTCCCGATGCGATCCCGCCCGAGGTACCCGCCAAGCTTGCCCGCACGGAGGCCAACAATGGCGCACCGCGTACTTGACGGGCATCCGGCTTTTTCCATCGGCCCCGCTGCTGTCGGGGCGTTTTCCATGGCGTGTACGAGCGCCCGCATTCCCGCATTTTCGGAGGCTTCCCATGCCGCCCCGCATACTTGATCAACTGATGAGCCGCTTCGGCATCGATGCCCCGGCGCTTTCCCTCACCGATCTCCAGCTCGACAGCCGGCGGGTCGGTCCCGGCTCGCTCTTCGTGGCGATTCGTGGCCATCAGGTGGATGGCAGGCGCTTCATCGAACAGGCGGTGGCTCAGGGAGCGACCGCCGTGCTGTTTGAGGAGGACGGAGAATTCGTCCCTCCGGCGACCCAGATCCCCTGCATCGGCATGAGGGATCTTCCCGCTCGTCTCTCCGAGCTGGCCGGTCATTTCTACGGTCACCCTGCGCAAAAGCTGCAACTGGTGGGCATCACGGGCACCAACGGCAAGAGCACCACGGCCCTGCTGGTGGCCAACTGGCGCACCCTGCTGGGGGGCAAGGCCGGGGTCATGGGCACCATAGGCAACGGTCTGTTTGGCGAGCTCATCGAAGCAGAGAACACCACGGGCAGCGCGGTCCAGGTGCAGGCCAATCTGGCCGCCTTGCAGCAGCAGGGGGCCGATCTGGTGGCGATGGAGGTCTCCAGCCACGGTCTGGTGCAGCATCGCGTGGCGGCCCTGCCGTTTGCCGCGGCAGTCTTCACCAACCTGAGCCGGGATCATCTGGACTATCACGGCACCATGGAGGCCTATGCCGCGGCCAAGGAGGAGCTGCTGAAGCTGGTGGATGAGCCTTGCGCCGTCATCAACGCCGATGACCATCTGGGACGGCAATGGCTGGCGACCTATCCCGGTGCGGTGGCCTTCGGGGTTCATGGTCCGATTGAAAACCATGCCGGACGACAACTGACGGCGCAGGATCCCCACTTCCACCAACAAGGTTTTGATACGCGCATTAACTCCAGCTGGGGGAATGGTGTATTATCCGCCCCCTTGCTCGGCCGCTTCAACGTCAGCAACGTGCTG
This sequence comes from Aeromonas sp. R7-1, assembly GCF_040908115.1. NCBI lineage: Bacteria > Pseudomonadati > Pseudomonadota > Gammaproteobacteria > Aeromonadales > Aeromonadaceae > Aeromonas > Aeromonas sp. R7-1. Next base: position 81,358 of record NZ_JBFODD010000021.1, read on the forward strand.
GGCGCCATGGGCGCCATGCTGGTGCTCGGCTATGACTTCGATGACCTGCTGGCGACGGCCCCCAGACTGCAACCAGTGACCGGTCGCATGGAGTGCTTCGGCGGTGGCGATGCGCCGCTCGCCGTGGTCGATTACGCCCACACCCCGGATGCGCTGGAGAAGGCATTGCAGGCCCTGCGGGTGCACTGTCACGGCCGGCTCTGGTGCCTGGTGGGATGCGGCGGCGACAGGGATCGCGGCAAGCGTCCCATGATGGCTGCCATGGCGGAGCAGCATGCGGACTGCGTGATCCTGACCGACGACAATCCCCGTACCGAGGAGCCGGCCCGGATCATGGCCGACATGGTGGCGGGTCTTCGTGATCCCGGCGCCGTGCAGATTGAGCACGACAGGACCAAGGCAATCCAGCTGGCACTGAGCCAAGCGAGCAAAGAGGACATCATCCTGGTGGCCGGCAAAGGCCACGAGGATTATCAGATCATTGGAACCGACAAGCGGCACTACAGCGATCGGGAAACCGTCGCAGCCGCCTTGCACACATTAATGGAGTCATTCAAATGATGACCCTCAGGCTTGCCGACCTGGCGCAGGTGCTCGATGCCCGTCTGATCGGGGGCGACCATGAGATCACGGCGGTCAGCACCGACACCCGTACCCTGGGCGCGGGGGCGCTGTTCGTGGCCCTGCGCGGCGAGCGTTTCGACGCCCACGATTTCTGCGACCAGGCGGTTGCCGCCGGCGCCAGTGCCCTGCTGGTGGAGCGCGAATTGCCGCTGGCCATTCCACAACTGGTGGTGGGCGACACCCTCAAGGGGCTTGGGCGTCTGGGCAGGCTGGTGCGCGAGCGCATCAATCCGAAAGTGCTCGCCATCACCGGCAGCTGTGGCAAAACCACGGTGAAGGAGATGGCGACGGCCATCCTGCGTTGTGAAGGGGAGGTGCTGGCCACCGCCGGCAACTTCAACAACGAGGTGGGGGTGCCGCTGACCCTGCTGCGCCTCGAGCCGCAACACCAGTTCGCGGTGATGGAGCTGGGAGCCAACCACCCGGGCGAGATCGCCTGGACCACGTCGCTCGCCAGACCCGACGCCGCCATCATCAACAACGTCGCTGCCGCGCACCTGGAAGGCTTTGGCTCCCTGGAAGGGGTGTTCCATGCCAAGAGCGAAATCTTCGAAGGGTTAGGCGAGGGCGGCACCGCCATCGTCAATGCCGACAACGAGTTCTGGCCGAAGTGGCGTGAAAAGGGCATCCACTGCGCCTTCTCCCTCGAGGATCAGCGTCAGCCGTTCCACGCCCGCGACATCGTGCTCAACGAGCAGGGTTGTGCCGGGTTCGTGATGGTGACGCCCCAGGGAGAGGTGAACCTGACCCTGGCCATTCCGGGCCGCCACAACGTGGCCAACGCCCTGGCTGCTGCCGCCGGGACCCTGGCCCTGGGCGCATCGCTTGCGTCCGTCAAGGCGGGGCTGGAGCAGATGGCGCCGGTCAAGGGCCGTTTCTGCGTGCAACGCTGGGGTGGCCTCACCCTGGTGGATGACACCTACAACGCCAGCGTGGAGTCCGTGCTGGCGGGTATCGATGCCCTGACCGCCATGAACGGCTACAAGGTGCTGGTATTCGGTGACATGAAAGAGTTGGGTGAGGAGTCCGCCGCGCAGCATGCCCGGGTCGGACACCACGCCCGTGAGCAGGGCCTCGATGCCGTGCTGACCGTAGGGGAACAGAGTCGCCACACCGCAGATGCCGCGGCTGGCCGACATTTCGATAACAAGGCGTCGTTGTTTGAAGTGCTTGCGCAAATGATAAAGACACATCAGGAAATTTCGATTCTGGTCAAGGGCGCCCGTGGCTCCCGCATGGAAGATATCGTCGAGATGGTCAAGGGCCATCAGGAGTCAGCCACATGCTAGTCTGGCTGGCGGAACTGCTCACCCCGCACTTCACCTTCTTCAACGTCTTCTCCTACCTGACGTTTCGCGCCATCCTGTCGATCATCACCGGTCTGGTGGTGGCGCTCTGGATGGGGCCGCGCCTCATCCGTCGCCTGCAGATCATGAAGTTCGGCCAGGTGATCCGCAACGACGGTCCCGAATCCCACCTCAGCAAAAAGGGCACCCCGACCATGGGCGGCCTGATGATCATTGCCGCCATCTTCACTTCTGTGCTGCTCTGGTGCCGCCTCGATAACCCCTATGTCTGGCTGGTGCTGTTCGTGCTGGGGGCCTATGGTGCCATCGGCTTTGCCGATGACTATCTCAAGGTGGTGCGCAAGAACACCGATGGCCTCATCGCCCGCTGGAAGTACTTCTGGCAGTCCGCGGTCGCGCTGGGTGTGGCAGTCTTCCTCTACGCCACGGCCACCCACGATGGTCAGACCCAGCTGGTGGTCCCCTTCCTCAAGGATGTGATGCCCCAGCTCGGCCTGATGTTCATCCTGCTGACCTACTTCGTCATCGTCGGTACCTCCAACGCGGTCAACCTGACCGATGGCCTGGATGGCCTCGCCATCATGCCCACCGTGATGGTGGCGGGGGGCTTCGCCCTGATCGCCTGGGCGACCGGTAACGTCAACTTCGCGAACTACCTGCACATTCCCTACGTGCCCTACACCTCCGAACTGGTGATCGTCTGTACCGCCATCGTGGGCGCGGGCCTGGGCTTCCTCTGGTTCAACACCTACCCGGCCCAGGTCTTCATGGGGGACGTGGGTTCCCTGGCCCTGGGCGGCGCGCTCGGTACCATCGCGGTGCTGGTGCGCCAGGAGTTCCTGCTGGTGATCATGGGGGGCGTCTTCGTGATGGAGACTGTCTCGGTGATCCTGCAGGTCGGATCCTACAAACTGCGCGGCGTGCGGATCTTCCGCATGGCCCCCATCCATCACCACTATGAGAAGAAGGGCTGGCCGGAGCCGCGCGTCATCGTGCGCTTCTGGATCATCACCCTCATGCTGGTGCTGCTTGGCCTCGCCACCCTGAAGGTGAGGTAAGCCATGGTCATCATCATCGGACTCGGCAAAACCGGACTCTCCTGCGTCGATTACTTCCTCGACCGCGGCGTCACGCCGCTGGTGATGGACACCCGTGCCAATCCGCCGGGCAAGGACGAGCTTCCCCCCGAGGTAGAGCTCATCCACGGGTTGGACGCTGAGCGGCTCAAGCAGGCGCACATGATAGTGGCGAGCCCGGGCATCGCCCTGGCGACTCCGGAGTTGAAGGCCGCCGCCGAGTTCGGGGTGCGCATCGTCGGTGACATCGAACTGTTCGTGCGTGAAACCCAGACGCCCGTCATCGCCATCACCGGTTCCAACGGCAAGAGCACGGTCACCACGCTAGTGGGTGAGATGATCGCCGAGGCGGGGCTCAAGGTCGGTGTGGGGGGCAATATCGGCACCCCGGCGCTGTCGCTCCTCAAGCAGCCCATGGATCTCTGCGTGCTGGAGCTCTCCAGCTTCCAGCTCGAGACCACCTGCAGCCTGCGGGCCGCCGCCTCCGTGGTCCTGAACCTCAGTGAAGATCATATGGATCGCTATGCCGGCATGGCGGATTACCGCGCCGCCAAGATGGAGATCCATCAGCACTCCCAGCACATCCTGATCAATCGCGACGATCCCCAGACCCTGCCCGATGTGGGTCAGGTGTGGCAGAGTTTCGGCCTCGACTGCAACGGCTACGGTCGCTGCGAGCTGGAGGGCCGTCACTGGCTGACTTTGCACGGCGAGCCGCTCCTGGCGGTGGACGAGATGAAGATAGTGGGTGCCCACAACCAGGCCAATGCCCTGGCGGCCATGGCCCTGTGCGATGCGGTGGGTATTCCTCGCGAGGCACAACTTGCAGTGCTGCGCCGCTTTGAAGGCCTGCCTCACCGTGCCCGCTTCGTGCGGGAGGTAAATGGGGTGCGCTGGATCAACGACTCCAAGGCCACCAACGTGGGGGCGACCCTGGCCGCCGTGGCCGGGGTACGTGAAGCGGTCAAGGGCCGCCTGCTGCTGCTGGCCGGTGGCCAAGGCAAGGGGCAGGACTTCGGCCCGGTGCAGGCCCTGCTCGGCAGCCAGATCGATCACATGTACTGCTTTGGCCAGGATGCCGAGGTGCTGCTGGCCCTGGGCGAACAGACCGAGCGGGTTGCCGATCTTGACGCTGCTGTCGCCAAGGCGGCGGTCGATGCCAGGCCCGGTGACTGGGTGCTGCTGGCGCCGGCCTGTGCGAGCCTGGATCAGTTCAAATCCTTTGAAGCGCGCGGCGATCGCTTCACCGAACTGGTGATGGGCTTATGAACGCCCTGCGCGTGGTTGCGGGATTCTTGCAGCGCTGGTTGCTACCGGCGCGCCCCGCCGGTCTCTACGATCGGCAGCTGGTGGTACTGGCCCTCGCCCTGATGGGCGTCGGGCTGGTGATAGTGGCGTCCGCTTCCATTCCTGAGGGGATCGCCATCAACAACGATCCCTTCATGTTCGTGAAGCGCCACGGCATGTTCCTCGTGATGGCGCTGGGTATCTCCTGGTTCGTGTTGCAAGTACCCATGGCACGCTGGCAGCACTACAACGGCCCCATGTTGCTGCTGGCCATCGTGCTGCTGGTGATGGTGTTGCTGGTGGGGCGCAGCGTCAACGGCTCGGTACGCTGGCTGCCGCTTGGCCCCTTCAACTTGCAGCCGGCTGAGTTCGGCAAGTTGGCGCTGTTCGTCTATCTGGCGGGCTATCTGGTGCGCCGCCAGAGCGAGGTGCGCGAGCGCTTCATCGGTTTCATGAAACCCATGGCGGTGCTGTTCGTGGTGGCCATCCTGCTGCTGGCCCAGCCGGATCTCGGGTCAGTGGTGGTGATGTTCGTCACCTCCCTCGGGATGCTGTTCCTGGCCGGAGCCCGGCTGGTGCAGTTCATCGGTCTCATCCTGGTGGGGGTGAGCGCCGTGGTGACCCTGATCATCGCGGAGCCCTACCGGATGCGGCGGGTGACCTCTTTCCTCGACCCCTGGGCCGATCCCTTTGGCAGCGGCTATCAGCTGACCCAGTCCCTGATGGCCTTTGGTCGGGGGAGCTGGTTTGGCGAGGGGCTCGGCAACTCCATCCAGAAGATGGAGTACCTGCCGGAGGCCCACACCGACTTCGTGTTCGCCATTCTGGGCGAAGAGCTGGGCTACGTGGGGGTGCTTGGCGCACTCTTCCTGATTTTTGCGCTGGCGGTGAAGGCGCTCAAGCTGGGTCACCAGGCGCTGGTGGCCGAGCGGCTCTATGAAGGTTATCTGGCCATCGGCATCGGCATCTGGTTCAGCTTCCAGACTTTCGTCAACGTCGGTGCCGCCAGCGGCATGATGCCTACCAAGGGGCTGACCCTGCCGCTGGTCAGTTATGGCGGCTCCAGTCTCATCATCATGATGGTGGCGGTGAGCATGTTGATTCGTATCGATTTCGAGTTGCGCCAGGCGAGTGCCCAGGCGCGCGTGCGGGAGGTTGCGTGAGCAAGACGTTACTGGTGATGGCAGGCGGTACCGGGGGCCATGTGTTCCCCGGCCTGGCCGTCGCCGATCGCCTCAAGGCCCAGGGCTGGACCATCCACTGGCTCGGCACTGCCGACCGGATGGAGGCGGAGCTGGTGCCTGCCCATGGTTATCCCATCTCCTTCATCGACATCCAGGGGGTGCGTGGCAACGGCATCAAGCGTCTGCTCGCGGCGCCCTACCGTGTCATCAAATCCGTGCTGCAGGCCCGCCAGGTGCTCAAGACCATCCAGCCCGATGTGGTGCTGGGCATGGGGGGCTTCGCCTCCGGCCCGGGTGGCGTGGCCGCCTGGCTGTCCGGCATTCCGCTGCTGCTGCACGAGCAGAATGCCGCCGCCGGCCTGACCAACAAGCTGCTGGCCCGTATCGCCAGGCGGGTACTGATGGCCTTCCCCGGTGCCTTCGCCCCCAATGCCCGCACCGCCGTGGTGGGCAACCCGGTGCGCCCCGAGGTGGTGGCGCTGCCGGATCCCCAACTGCGCAGCAGCAGCGATCCTCTGCGCCTGCTTGTGGTCGGTGGCAGCCTGGGGGCCCGGGTCCTCAACGAGCAGGTGCCTCCTGCGGTTGCAGCTGCCGGTGTGCCCATCGAGGTGCGTCACCAGTGTGGCAAGGGCAACGGGGAGGCCGTGGCTGCTTCCTATGCCGGGCTGGGGGTCGAGGCCGAGGTGAGTGAATTTATCAAGGACATGGCGGATGCCTATGCCTGGGCGGACCTGGTGGTGTGCCGCGCCGGCGCATTGACCGTCTCCGAAGTGGCCGCTGCCGGTGTGGCCGCGATCTTCGTGCCCCTGCCCCATGCGGTGGACGATCACCAGACCCGCAACGCCCTGACCCTGGTCGACGGCGGTGCGGCCGAGTTCCTGCCCCAGTCCGAGCTGACGCCGGCCGCTCTGGCGTCGCGCCTCTCCTGGCTCGCCGGGCGCAGGGAAACCCTGTTGAACATGGCCCAGGCCGCGCGCCGGGTCGCCATCATCGATGCCGCCGAACGGGTTGCCGATGAGTGCAAACGGCTCGCCACCGGCTGAGCCAAACGAGATGGAAGGCCAAGATGTGCCGCCAAGGCCCCGCTTCTGTCTTCGAACTGATGAATGTCGCCGAATGAAAATGGCCTGTGGCCGCGAATTGAGAAAGAACTATGACCAAGGTTGAACTGGCAAAACTGCGTACCGTTATCCCCGAAATGCGCCGCGTGCGTCGCATCCACTTCATCGGCATCGGTGGCGCCGGTATGGGCGGTATTGCGGAAGTGCTTGCCAATGAAGGGTATCAGGTGACCGGCTCGGATCTGGCCCGCAACGGGGTGACCGAACGCCTGACCTCTTTGGGTGCACACATCTTTGTCGGTCACAGTGCCGAGCATGTGGACGGTGCCAGCGTGGTGGTGGTTTCCACCGCCATCAAGCAGGACAACCCCGAGCTGCTGGCTGCCCGCGAGCTGCGTATTCCCGTGGTGCGCCGCGCCGAAATGCTGGCTGAGCTGATGCGCTTTCGTCACGGCATCGCCATCGCCGGGACCCACGGCAAGACCACCACCACCAGTCTGGTGGCGAGCATCTATGCCGAGGCGGATCGCGACCCCACCTTCGTCATCGGCGGTCTGCTCAACAGCGCCGGCACCAATGCCCGCCTGGGCAGCAGCCGTTATCTGATTGCCGAGGCGGACGAGAGCGACGCCTCCTTCCTGCATCTGCAACCCATGGTCTCCATAGTGACCAATATCGAAGCGGATCACATGGACACCTATGGTGGCGATTTCTCCAGGTTGAAGGCCACCTTCATCGATTTCCTGCACAACCTGCCGTTCTACGGCCTGGCCGTGGTGTGCGTGGATGACCCCGTGATCCGCGGCATGCTGCCGGAGATCGCCCGTCCTACCCTCACCTACGGTCTGAGCGATGATGCCGATGTGCAGGTGCTGGACTTCGTGCAGACCAGCAATCGCAGCCGCTTCCGGGTGCGCCGTGCAGGGGCGGGTGAGCTGGAGGTGACCCTGAATCTGCCGGGCATCCACAACGCCCTCAACGCCGCCGCCGCCATCGCGGTGGCCACCGAAGACGGCATCGGCGACGAGGCCATCATCCAGGCACTTTCCAAGTTTGAAGGGGTGGGGCGCCGCTTCCAGCAATATGGCGAGTTTGAAACCGGCCGTGGCAAGGCCATGCTGGTGGACGATTACGGTCATCACCCGAGCGAAGTGAAGGTGACCATCAACGCCGCCCGCGCCGGCTGGCCCGAGAAGCGGCTGGTGATGGTGTTCCAGCCGCACCGCTACAGCCGGACCCGGGATCTCTACGAAGATTTCGCGGACGTGCTTTCCAAGGTGGACGTGCTGGTGATGCTGGAGGTCTATGCCGCCGGTGAGGAGCCCATCCCCGGTGCCGATGGCCGTGCCTTGTGCCGTTCCATCCGCTCCCGCGGCACCCTGGAGCCCATCTTTGTCGCAACGCCGGATGATGTGCCCGCGGTGCTGGCCGACCTGATTGGCGAGGGGGATCTGGTATTGACCCAGGGGGCGGGTAACGTCGGTGCGCTGGCCCGTCGTCTCGGCGAGATGAAATTGAGCGTGGATAGCATGAAATCCGGTGCCTGAGGGCCCAATGAGTATTTTGACCGCCAAGCCGAGGCCTATATAATGGCGAACCGGTCTGCAAGTGGCCGGCATGGCGCGTTTTACGGGGATCGATCGGGTGGAGGCAAGGGCACAAGGGCGCACCAAGGGGGGCTTCATCGCCGGGGTGGCATTTTTCATCCTGGTCATGTGGGGGCTCTACCAGACTGCGCTGGATGTTAAAGACTGGCTGACGGATGCCAGTCGGTTGCCCATGAGCGAGCTGTTGCTGCAGGGGCAACACGAATATTTGAAGGCCGATGAGTTGCGTGCTGCCGTGCTGGATGGTGCCGAACTTCGCAACTTCTTCGAGCTGGATGTGAACGAATTGCAGGCGCGTCTGAACGCTCTGCCCTGGGTGGCCCAGGTCTCGGTACGAAAGAAGTGGCCGAACAAGATCAAGGTCTATCTCACGGAACAGGATGTGGCGGCTCGCTGGAACGGTAACCGCTTCGTCAACACCAAGGGTGAGGTATTCAGTGCCCCGGACAGGGTGAAGAAGCCCCTGATGCAGTTGTCCGGGCCCGATGATCAGGCCGCCAAGGTGCTGGAAGCCAGCCATCAGTACGAAACGCTGCTGGCGGCCAAGGGATACAAGTTGCTGGGGGTGAATCTGACCCCCCGCCATGCCTGGGAACTGACCCTGGATGGCAACATTCAGCTGTTTGTGGGGCGCTCGGATATCGCGCTTCGTCTGCAGCGGTTTATCGATGCCTTTCCGGTCATCGAGCCCCGTGAGCGGGTTGCTTACGTGGATCTTCGATACGACACCGGGATGGCAGTTGGCTGGAAGAAAAGCGAAGAGAAAGTGAATGACCAACACCGCAGATAGAAATTTGATTGTCGGACTGGATATCGGCACGACCAAGGTGGCGGTACTGGTTGGCGAAGTATTGCCTGATGGCGAACTCAATGTCATCGGCATGGGCAGCCACGCTTCTCGCGGTATGGAGAAGGGCGGGGTCAATGACCTCGACTCCGTGGTCAAGTCCCTGCGCCGCGCGGTGGAAGAGGCCGAGATGATGGCAGACTGCCAGATCAGTTCCGTCTATCTGGGGCTGTCCGGCAAGCACATCGATTGCCGCAACGAGACCGGCATGGTGCCCATCTCCGACGAAGAGGTGACCCAGGAGGATGTGGACAACGTCATCCACACCGCCAAGTCGGTGCGGTTGTCTGACGAGCTCCGGGTGCTGCACGTGCTGCCACAGGAGTTCGCCATCGACTATCAGGAAGGGATCAAGAACCCGGTCGGCCTCTCCGGCGTGCGGATGGCAGCCAAGGTGCATCTCATCACCTGCCACAACGACATGGCGCGCAACATCGAGAAGTGTGTAGAGAAGGTGGGTCTGCGGGTGGATCAGCTGATCTTCTCCGCCCTGGCCTCCAGCTACGCCGTGTTGACCGAAGACGAGAAGGAGCTGGGTGTCTGCGTGGTGGACATCGGTGGCGGCACCATGGACATGTCGCTCTTTACCGGTGGCGCCCTGCGTCACACCAAGGTGATTCCCTATGCTGGCAGCACGGTGACCAGCGACATCGCCTATGCCTTCGGCACGCCGCCGCTGGATGCGGAGGCGATCAAGGTGCGCTACGGCTGCGCCCTCGGCCGCCTGGTCAGCAAGGAAGACAATATCGAAGTGCCCAGTGTCGGCGGTCGCCCGGCGCGCAGCCTGCAACGGCAGACACTGGCGGAAGTGATTGAACCCCGTTACACCGAGTTGCTCTCCATGGTGAATGACGAGCTGGTGCGGGTGCAGAGCGAATTGAAGGCACAGGGGGTCAAGCATCAGCTGGCCGCCGGTGTGGTCTTGACCGGTGGCGCGGCCCAGATCGAAGGCATTGTGGAGTGCGCAGAGCAGATCTTCCAGAGCCAGGTCCGGGTGGGCGAGCCCATGAATATCCGGGGATTGAGTGACTACGTACAGGCACCGGTGTACTCGACTGCGGTCGGGTTGTTGCAGTACGGCCGCACCAACCAATCCACCGGCAGTAACAAGGAATATGCCGCCAAGGCAAGCGTAGGTGGGCTGGTCAAACGGGTCAGCAACTGGTTGCGTGGCGAGTTCTAAAGATTTTGCTGAGTCAGGCAAATAAAGCGGAGAGACAACATGTTTGAATTTATGGATAGCCACACTGACGAAGCCGTCATCAAGGTGATAGGTGTGGGTGGCGGCGGCGGCAACGCAGTCGAGCACATGGTTCGTCAAAACATCGAAGGTGTCGAGTTCATCACCGTGAACACCGACGCCCAGGCACTGCGCAACTCCAGTGCCAATACAACCCTGCAGATCGGCGGTGGCATCACCAAGGGTCTGGGTGCCGGGGCCAACCCGGAAGTGGGTCGTGACGCCGCCATGGAAGACAGGGAAGCGCTGCGCGAGCTGCTGACCGGTTCCGACATGGTGTTCATCGCTGCCGGCATGGGTGGTGGTACTGGTACAGGTGCTGCACCGATCGTGGCCGAAGTGGCCCGCGAGATGGGTATCCTGACCGTTGCCGTCGTGACCAAGCCGTTCTCCTTCGAAGGGAAGAAGCGGATGGGCTTCGCCGCTCACGGCATCGAAGAGCTCTCCAAGAACGTCGACTCCCTGATCACCATCCCCAACGACAAGTTGCTGAAGGTGCTGGGTCGCGGCATCTCCCTGCTGGACGCCTTCAAGGCGGCCAACGACGTGCTGCTGGGTGCAGTACAGGGCATCGCCGAGCTGATCACCCGCCCGGGCCTCATCAACGTCGACTTCGCGGACGTGCGTACCGTGATGCGCGAGATGGGTACCGCCATGATGGGTACCGGCTCCGCCTCCGGTGACGACCGTGCCGAAGAAGCGGCCGAGAAGGCCATCTCCAGCCCGCTGCTGGAAGACGTGGATCTGGCCGGTGCCCGCGGCATCCTGGTCAACATCACTGCTGGCATGGACATGACCATCGAAGAGTTCGAGACCGTGGGTAACGCGGTCAAGGCCTTCGCGTCCGAGAACGCTACCGTGGTGGTGGGTACCGTAATCGACCCGGAAATGCACGACGAACTGCGTGTTACCGTAGTGGCGACCGGTATCGGTGCCGAGCGCAAGCCCGACATCACTCTGGTCAAGAACAACATGGTTCAAGAGCGTCCGGCCCGTCAGCCCCTGATCAGCGAAGCCCTGCAGTCTCGCGTGATGGAAGAGGCCCCGGCCAAGGTGGTGAACGCCGAGCCGCAAGCTCGTCGCGAACCGGATTATCTCGATATTCCTGCGTTCCTGCGCAAGCAGGCAGACTAAGCCTCTGATGGCTCTGGTTTGTTTGTTGCTTAAGGATTGTGCTAAGATGGCCCGGCAACGACCATCTGGTCAGGAATTTGAGCTGTTAAAGCGGATACGCCCATGATTAGACAAAGAACCTTGAAAACGAGTGTCCAGGCCACCGGTGTGGGTCTGCATTCGGGCCGGAAAGTCACAATGACGTTCCGTCCGGCGCCTGTTAACACAGGGATCGTTTACTTGCGTACCGATCTGAATCCTGTGGTCGCGCTGCCAGCCAACGCCGATCAGGTGCGTGATACTGTGCTTTGTACCGCTCTGGTGAACGAAGCCGGTGTTCGCGTGTCGACCATCGAACATCTGTCTGCCGCTCTGGCCGGGATGGGGATCGACAACCTCTATGTCGAGGTTGATGCTCCCGAGATCCCGGTAATGGACGGCAGTGCGCATCCGTTCATCTATCTGCTGCAGGAAGTGGGTATTCGTGAACAGAACGCACCCAAGCAGTTCGTGCGGATCAAGCAGAGCATCCGGGTTGAAGACGGCGACAAGTGGGCGGAATTCCACCCCTATCGCAACGGCTTCAAGATGGATCTCGAGATCGATTTCCAGCATCCGGTATTTGAAGGCCGCAACCAGCGTTGCGTGCTGGACTTCTCCGGCAGCTCCTTCGTGAAAGAGATCAGCCGTGCCCGTACCTTCGGCTTCATGCGTGATATCGAGTACCTGCGTTCCCAGAACCTGGCACTGGGCGGCAGCCTGGAAAACGCCGTGGTGCTGGATGACTACCGGGTGCTGAACGAAGATGGTCTGCGCTACGAAGATGAGTTCGTGAAGCACAAGATGCTGGATGCCATCGGCGATCTGTACATGTGCAATCGCAGTATCATCGGTGAATTCCGTGCCTACAAGACGGGCCATGCCCTGAACAACAAGCTGCTGCGTGCCCTGCTGGCCCAGCAGGAGGCCTGGGAACTGGTGACCTTCGAGGGTGAGGGCGACAAAGCGCCCATCGCTTACTACGACAACGGTCTGGTTCTGGCCTGATAGCTGTGCAACAGGACGTCGGTCATCTCTCCGCACCGACGTCCTGTCATTTGTTTATTCCATTCTTTAATACCGATTATCTCCCGGTTTTATTGCCCGTGCAGGCCCTTGGCCTCACCTGACCGAGAAGACAGATTTCTATGAGCATTACCCTGATCCTCCACGGTAAGCAGCGCCGCAGGTTGCACTTACCCAAACAACGTCTGGCCTGGGTCGGCGGTATTCTCTTCACTGTATTGGCCTTGGGGGGCGGCTGGCTCTGGCAGAGCTGGCAGCAGAAAATGGAGGCGCTGGAAGTGGCGCTGACCCTGGCGCAGCAGCAAAAATCCACGCAAGGGGCCGATGAAGCCCGCGAACAGCTTGCCATGCTGGCTGCCCAGGTGGGCACCATGCAGGGACAACTTGGTCGCCTCAACGCCCTCGGCGAGCGCCTGACCGAGAAGGCGGACCTCGATCCCGAGGAGTTCAACTTCAAGGAGCTGCCCCCGATGGGCGGCCCTTCCTACGATGCAGACCTGGAAGTCAGCCTGGGTGAACTGCAAGATTCCATGGAACACCTCAGCCGTCAGCTCAGCAGCCGCGAAGAACAGCTGTCGGTACTTGAATCCTTCATCATGAACCACCATATCACCGATGCGGGATTCATCCCCGGCTCACCGGTCAAGCAGGAGCGTGTCTGGATCTCCTCCGGTTTCGGTGGGCGGGTCGATCCGTTCAACGGTCGCGCCAAGATGCACAAAGGGGTGGATTTCCGCGGCAGGCCCGGCACCCCCATCCTGGCGACAGGCAAGGGGATTGTCAGCTGGGCGGGGCGCCATCCGGAGTTTGGCAACATGGTGGAGATTGACCATGGCAATGGTCTGGTCACCCGCTATGCCCACAATTCCAAGTTACTGGTGGATGTGGGCACCCTGGTTGATGAGGGCCAGAAGATTGCCCTGATGGGGCGAACCGGTCGTGCAACCGGAGTTCATTTGCATTACGAAGTGTTGAAAGATGGTCGTCAGGTCAACCCCGCGCGCTTTCTGAATGCCAGACGGGGTTAGGTTTTTTCTTCAGGTTCCAGTGACGGAACGCTTATATAACCAAAATAGTTGGTACCCATGATTAGCACACTGCTCACCAAGATTATCGGCAGCCGGAACGACAGAACGCTCAAGGCTTTGCGCAAAATTGTAAAACAAATCAATGCGATGGAACCTCAATTCGAGGCACTGTCCGATCAGGAACTGCAGGCGAAGACCGCCGAGTACCGTCAACGTCTGGAGCAGGGCGAAACACTGGAGCAGTTGCTGCCGGAAGCGTTCGCCACCGTCCGTGAAGCCTCCCGCCGTGTGTTCGGCATGCGTCACTTCGACGTCCAGCTGATCGGCGGCATGGTGCTGAACTCCAACCGCATCGCCGAAATGAAGACAGGTGAAGGTAAAACCCTGACGGCCACCCTGCCGGCCTACCTGAACGCCCTGACCGGCCGCGGTGTGCACGTGGTGACGGTGAACGACTATCTGGCCAAGCGTGATGCGGAAGCCAACCGCCCGCTGTTCGCCTTCCTCGGCATGACGGTGGACTGCAACGTGCCCGGCATGGATGCGTCCCAGAAGCGCGATGCCTACGCTGCCGACATCACCTACGGTACCAACAACGAATTCGGTTTCGACTACCTGCGCGACAACATGGCATTCTCGCCGGAGCAGCGTGTACAGCGTCCGCTCAACTACGCGCTGGTGGATGAGGTGGACTCGGTGCTCATCGATGAAGCCCGCACTCCGCTCATCATCTCCGGTCCGGCGGAAGACAGTTCAGCCATGTACACCCAGATCAACAAGTTGATCCCCCTGCTGGTCAAGCAGGACAAGGAAGACTCCGAGGAGTACACCGGCGACGGCCACTACACGGTGGACGAGAAGAACCGCCAGGCGCTGCTGACCGAGAACGGCCAGATCTTCGTGGAAGAGCTGCTCAAGAAAGAGGGACTGCTGGCCGAGGATGACTCCCTGTTCTCCGCCACCAACATCAGCCTGCTGCATCACGTCAATGCCGGCCTGCGTGCGCACACCCTGTTCGAGCGCAACGTCGACTACATCGTCCAGAAGGACGAGATCGTCATCGTCGATGAGCACACCGGCCGCACCATGCCGGGTCGTCGCTGGTCAGACGGTCTGCACCAGGCGGTCGAGGCGAAGGAAGGGGTCAAGATCCAGAACGAGAACCAGACCCTGGCCTCCATCACCTTCCAGAACTACTTCCGTCTGTACGACAAGCTGGCGGGCATGACCGGTACTGCGGATACCGAAGCCTTTGAATTCCAGCAGATCTATGGCCTGGATACCGTGGTCATCCCGACCAACAAGCCGATGGTGCGCAAGGACATGGGCGATCTCGTCTACCTGACCGCCCAGGAGAAATACGCGGCCATTGTGCAGGACATCCGCGAGTGCGTGAAGCGCGGCCAGCCCGTGCTGGTCGGTACCGTCTCCATCGAGAACTCCGAGCTGCTCTCCGGCATCCTGACCAAGGAAAATATCCCGCACAAGGTACTGAACGCCAAGTTCCATGCCATGGAAGCGGAGATCGTCGCCCAGGCCGGCCAGACCGGCGCCGTCACCATCGCCACCAACATGGCCGGTCGTGGTACCGACATCGTGCTGGGCGGCAACTGGCAGGCGGAGATCGCCCAGCTGGAAAACCCGTCAAGCGAGCAGATTGCCGAGCTGAAAGCGGCCTGGCAGGTGCGTCATGACGAAGTACTGGCGGCCGGTGGTCTGCACATCATCGGTACCGAGCGTCACGAATCCCGCCGTATCGACAACCAGCTGCGCGGCCGTTCCGGTCGTCAGGGTGATCCGGGTTCCTCCCGCTTCTACCTCTCCATGGAAGATACCCTGATGCGGATCTTCGCCTCCGACCGCGTGACCGGCATGATGAAGAAGCTGGGCATGGAAGAGGGCGAGGCCATCGAGCATCCCTGGGTGACCAAGGCCATCGAGAATGCCCAGCGCAAGGTGGAAGGTCGCAACTTCGACATCCGTAAAAACCTGCTCGAGTTTGACGACGTGGCTAACGATCAGCGCAAGGTGGTCTACGAGCAGCGCAACGAACTGCTGGACACCAACGACATCTCCGAGACTATTCACGTCATCCGTGACGACGTCTACGGCGCCATCATCGACGAGTACATCCCGCCCCAGTCCCTGGAAGAGATGTGGGACGTGCCGGGTCTGGAAGCGCGTCTGAAGTCCGATTTCGCCCTGGATCTGCCGTTGCAGCAGTGGCTGGCGGAAGACGACAAGCTGTATGAAGAGAAGCTGCGTGAACGCATCCTGGATGAAGCCACCAAGCTCTATGCCCACAAGGAAGAGCTGGTCGGCAAGGAGGTGCTGCGCAACTTCGAGAAGGCGGTGATGCTGCAAACGCTGGATGGTCTGTGGAAGGAGCACCTGGCGGCCATGGATCACCTGCGCCAGGGCATCCATCTGCGCGGCTACGCCCAGAAGAACCCCAAGCAGGAGTACAAGCGCGAATCCTTCGATCTGTTCACCCAGATGCTGGAGACCCTCAAGCGCGACGTGGTCAGCATCCTGAGCCGGGTACAAGTGCAGGAGCGGGATGTGGAGGCGATGGAAGAGCAGCAGCGCCAGCAGGCCGAAGCCGCTCCCCGTACCTACACCCATGCCACGGCCGAAAACCAGCTGGCTGACGAGGATACGGGTGGGGCCGAGGGCCATACCACCTTCGTGCGCGACGAGCAGAAGATCGGGCGCAACGATCCCTGCCCCTGTGGTTCGGGTAAAAAATACAAGCACTGTCACGGTCAGCTGACCTGACACCCTGCCATGATGAATACACCGCCTCCGGGCGGTGTATTCATTTTCGGACCAAGGAGGGGACGATGAGCAGATTGCCGGCGGGATGGGATGGGGAGGCACATGGGCACTGGCTGCAGGAGAGACGCCAGGAGGCGATCCGTTGTGTGCTGAGCAGGCTGAACGCAGAGACGAACAAATCCGTTCCCCTGCAACTGCAGTTTGCCTATTACCTTTTTTTGTCCGGCGATCCCGCCTCGGCGGCACAGGTGCTGACGCTGGCGTACCGGTCCGCGCCCGATAACACTGAGGTGCTGCGCAATCTCTGTGTCTGCCTCTCGCGCTCCGATCAACATGAGCGGGCCGTGACGCACCTGGTCGAACTGGTGCGGCGCGAGCCGGATGATTATCTGGTCCATGACGGGCTTTGCACTTCCCTTGCCAAGCTAGGACGTCATGAAGAAGCGTCACAAGCAGGAACCCGTGCCCTGACTCTCAAGGATGAGGCCGTCTCGCAGCCCGTCGCGGGGTGGGTACTGCCGGCAGAGGGGCCGGATGACTGGCTCGCGGAGCAGGGGGAGAAGCAGGCAGTCATCGCCTTCTCCTTGTGGGGAGCACAGCCCCGCTATTTGCGGGGAGCACTCGACAATGTGCTGGCCGCAGCTTACCTCTATCCTGGCTGGCGGGTGCGCTTCTATGTGGATGGCAGTGTCCCTCAGGGGTTTCTGGCCTGCCTGCAGGAACATGGCGCCGAGATAAAGGTGCAGCCCGATGGCCAATCCCAGCGTCAGCGCCTCTGCTGGCGCTTCCAGGTCGCCAATGATCCCGGCGTGGGGCGCTTTCTTGTGCGCGATGCGGACTCCGTGCTGAATCTGCGGGAGCGGCTGGCGGTCGATGACTGGCTTGCATCGGGGCGCTGGTTCCATATCATGCGTGACTGGTGGAGCCACACCGATCTGGTGCTGGCCGGCATGTGGGGCGGTGTGGCCGGTGTGCTGCCTCCCCTTGCGCCGCTGATGGCGAGCTATCAGCCCAGTACCATGGAAACACCGAACATCGACCAGTGGTTCTTGCGAGACTGTTTATGGCGCTATCTGCGCCAGAGCGCGCGGGTACACGATCGTTGTTTCACTCCGCCCGGTGCGGTGCCCTGGCCGCAGGTTGCGCCGCCGGGCAATGAGCATGTCGGGCAGGATCTCTTCAGGGCCCGGGGGGATCAGCAGGCCATTCGGCTTGCCCCCTGGATCGCCCGTTTGCCGTGTTTACGCTGAGGACAATGATGGAACAGAAGAAACGGATCTGGGTGGCGGTGGGCGTCATCGAGAACGAACGGGGCGATATCTTCATCGCCAAACGCTCAGCCGATCGCCATCAGGGGGACCGCTGGGAGTTTCCCGGTGGCAAGGTGGAGTCGGGGGAGGATCTGCTCACCGCGCTGGACAGGGAATTGTGGGAAGAGATCGGGATCCGGGTGCAGGATTGTGCCCCCTTCATGGAGCTGCACCACGACTACCCCGACAAGCAGGTCTTGCTGGATATCTGGAAGGTGACCCGCTTCCACGGCGAGCCCTTTGGCAAGGAGGGACAGGAGTGCCGCTGGGTACCACTGGCCTCGCTGCACGAATACCGCTTCCCGGATGCCAACGGCCCCATCGTCGCGCGGTTGCAGGCCTCGCTTGCCTGAAAGGGAATCGATACCAACGAAAGAGGGCCTGAGGGCCCTTTTTTGATCGTGAAGTGTTTATTGCCAGGGATCGCCCCGTTCCGGGTCGGGCAGCAGATCCGGGTTGATCTCGCCCGGGATGCGCTTCTGTTCATCCGCCCACTCGCCGAGGTCGATCAGCTGGCAGCGCTTGCTGCAGAAGGGGCGAAACGGGCTCTGCGGACCCCATTCGATCTCGCTCTGACAGGTCGGACACTTTACCTTGGTCACCATGGGGCGCTCCTCAACAACAGGCGAGCTGGAAGGAGACGTCGCCTATCTGCTGCTCCGTCGTCGGCAGGAAGCGCAGGGCGAAGCGGTTCTTGTGGCCGCTCAGGGTCGGATAGCAGGGCTGGGTGCCCGCCAGACGGATGCGGATCAGTTCAGCCCCTTCGGCGGTATCCTGGAAGAAGCCGTTGGTGGCCACCTGGTCGCTGAAGTTGCCCGACTCGCGCCACAGGCGCAGCAACAGGGAGATGGCGTTCATCAGCAGGGTGATGTCACTCAGCCATTGCTGCATCTGCTGGTGGCGGGTGACGGCCGGGGTCGCCAGCCAGTGGTGCAGTTGCGGCACATCGAAGGCGCACAGACCACCCGGAATGGAGAAGCGCTGACGAATGGAGCCGAGCAGGCGATCCTCTTTCAGACGGGCGCCGGGGCGCGGGGAGTTCAGCAGGTTGCGGGAGAGCTGGGTGCTCTCCTGCTGCATCCGCTGGATCTGCTCGAGATCGACGTCAGGCAGACTGGCCCAGTGGCTCAGGCGTTGGCCGAGGCGCTCCAGATCCTTGATGAGATCGGCACGCAGGTCACCACGCTCCAGCAACTCCTGCAAATCGAACAACCCCTTGAAGAAGGCGATATGTGCCCAGGACTGGTCACTCTCCAGATTGTCGCGGATCTGGGAAAACAGGGACTCCAGACGAAGATAGGTCCGGCTTTTTTCATTGAGGGGAAAATCGTAAATCATGCCTAATCCTGGCCAGCCATAAACCGGCCTAGTGTACTCACAGTTGGTGGGCTTGTTGAGAGGCAAATGCCAGATATGTCTGGTGCAGGGCGAAAATTCGCTGCCAGATGGTCTCACTCGTACCACTCTGGTTGTCCAGGACGTCGTCGGCCATCGCCAGGCGCTCGCTGCGGCTCGCCTGGGACGCCAGTATCGCCTGGGCCTGTTCCCGACTGACGCCATCGCGGCGGCAGGTACGCTCGATTTGTGTCGCTTCGTCCACATCGATCACCAGTACCCGATCGGCGAGGGAAGTGAGCCTGTTTTCCACCAGCAAGGGGACGACCAGCAGGCAGTAGGGGGAGCGGGTTGCCGCACACTGGCGCAGCATCTCGCTGCGGATGAGGGGATGGAGCAGGGCATTGAGCCACTCCTTGGCCTGCGAATCGGTGAAGATCCGCTCTCGCAGCCGGCGGCGATCGAGCTGGCCATCGGGGGCAACGACATCCGGGCCAAAATAGGCGGCGATGGCAGCCAGAGCAGGGGTGCCGGGCTCCACCACCTCACGGGCGATGATGTCCGCATCCACCACCTCGATACCCAGCTCGGCAAAGCGGTTGGCAACCGTGGTCTTGCCGCTGCCGATTCCCCCAGTGATTGCGACTACATACATGGGTCAGAGATCCTTTTGCTAGAGCACGACATCAAGATACCAGCGGGTGATGCTATCGCCCCACAGCAGCGTTATCCAGCCCGCGATGGCGAGATAAGGGCCAAAGGGAATGGGTTTGCCCTGGTGGTGGTTGCGCAGCAGGATGAGACCGATGCCGATGATGGCGCCCGCCAGCGAAGAGAGCAGCAGCACGATGGGCAAGGCTTGCCAGCCGAGCCAGGCGCCCAGTGCCGCCAGCAGTTTGAAGTCGCCATAGCCCATCCCTTCCTTGCCGGTCAGCAGCTTGAAGGCCCAATAGAGGCTCCAGAGCACCAGATAGCCCGCCATGGCGCCGACCACCGCATCGGCCAGGGGCACGAAACCGCCCGCCAGATTGAACAGCAGGCCACCCCAGAGCAGGGGCAGGGTGAGCTGATCCGGCAAGAGCATCTTGTCCAGGTCGATGAAGGTCAGTGCGACCAATGTCCAGGTGAGCAACAAAGCGGCAAGGGTGCCCCAGCCGGGGGCAAGCGCGGCTGCTACCGAGACCGACAGCAGGGCGGTGAGCAGCTCGACCAGGGGATAGCGAGCCGAAATGGGGGCGTGGCAGTTGCGGCAGCGCCCCCTGAGCCATAGCCAGCTCAGCAGGGGAATGTTCTCCAGCGCCCCTATGGGGTGGTCGCAGTGGGGGCAGCGGGAGCGAGGTACCATGAGGTTGTATCGTCCGGTTGCAGGAGGAGTCTCTTCACCGTCACCGAAATAGTCGCTGTATTCGGCATGCCAGGCCCGCTCCATCATGATGGGCAGGCGATGGATCACCACGTTCAGGAAGCTGCCCACCATCAGGGAGAAAAGGAAAATCAAGGAGAGATAGAGCCAGGGCAAGCCCTGGGCCAGTTCGATCAAAGGCACCATAGATCAATCGCTTGTGTCGGGAACGGGGATGACAGATGGCCGGGGGAAATGCACCGCCCGGCCCTCTGTCGAGGGGGTCAGTGTATCACAGAGCCCAGCTTGAAAATGGGGAGGTACATGGCTACTACCATGCCGCCGACCAGCACCCCGAGCACCACCATGATGATGGGTTCGAGCAGGCTGGTGAGGCCGTCGACCATGTCGTCCACCTCCTGTTCGAAAATGGCGGCGACCTTGGAGAGCATGTCGTCGATGGCGCCGGATTCCTCACCGATCATCACCATCTGGGTCACCATGTCGGGGAAAAGATCCACGGTGCGCATGGCGACGTTGATCTGCATGCCGGCCACCACCTCGTTGCGAATGGCCATGGTCGCAGTGCGATAGACATAGTTGCCCGATGCTCCGGCCGCCGAGACCAGGGCATCCACCAGTGGGATACCGGCGGAGAAGGTGGTGGAGAGGGTGCGTGCAAAACGGGCCATGGCCGCCTTGTGCAGTATGTTGCCCACCACGGGAATGGTGAGGATGAACTTGTCCGTGTTGTCCCTGACCTTCTGGGATTTTCGCCAGGCCCGCACATAGAGGAAGACGGCGAGAGCAGCGCCGCCAAAGATGGCGTACCACCACTCCTGCATAAAGCGGGAGATGGCGATGACGAACCGGGTGAAGGCGGGCAGCTCGGCACCGAAGCTCTTGAAGATATCCTCGAACTGGGGAATGACGAAGAGCAGCAGGATGGAGGTGACGACGATGGCTACCAGAATGACCATGGACGGATAGAACATGGCCTTCTTGATCTTGGATTTGAGGGCTTCGTTCTTCTCGCGGTAGATGGCGATACGGTCGTAGATGGTCTCCAGGGCACCGGATTGCTCCCCGGCCTCGACCAGATCGCAATAGAGGTCGTCGAAGTGGCGGGGATGGCGGCGCAACGCCTCCGAGAGCGGGGTGCCCGTTTCCACATCGGCGGCGATCTGGCCGATGAGCTCGCGCACCGCCGCTTTCTCGTGGCCGCGGGCAATGATCTGAAGACTCTGCACCAGAGGCACGCCGGCGGAGAGCATAGTGGTGATCTGGCGGGAGATAACGGCGATGTCCATCGGCTTGATCTTGGCGCCGCCCTTGGAGAAGAGCCCCTGGCTCTGCTTGCTGACCCTGGTGACGTTGACGCCCTGCTTGCGCAGCTCGGCCTTGACGGTGGTGATGCTGTCGGCTTGCAGCTCGCCTGAGACCTTCTGTCCCTTGCGGTTGACGCCGTGCCAGCGGTAGGAGAAGACTTTTTTCGGTGCGTTGCGTTTTTGAGTTAATGTGGCCATCACTGCATCCTGCAATTGGGCGACGGTGGCCGGATGCTGCTGCCTGTCCGGCTCATCTTGGCTTGAAGAAGGTCATCGGGGTGATGGCAGCGGCTTCACCCGGCGAGATGACTCGGGCACTGCGAACTCAGTTGGTGGTGATCCTGTTGATTTCGGCCAGACTGGTGACGCCAAGACGCGCTTTCTCGATGCCGGATGTACGCAGGGTGCGCATCCCTTCTTTTTGGGCTATGGCGGCAATTTGCAGCGAGTTGGCTCCCTGCATGATGAGTTTGGCGATGTTGTCGGACATCAGCATGATCTCATAGATGCCGACCCGGCCTCTGTAGCCTCCCGAGCACTCCTTGCATCCCACGGGTTTGAACAGCCGCAAACCGGCGGCCAGTTGCTGCTGGGTGAAGCCCAGCTCCAGCAACTCGGCTTCCGGCACCACTTCCGGCGCCTTGCAGTGATCGCAGAGTTTGCGGGCAAGGCGCTGGGCCATGATGAGGGTGACCGAAGAGGCGATGTTGAAGGCCGGCACCCCCATGTTCATCATCCGGGTGAGCGTTTCTGCCGCCGAGTTGGTGTGCAGGGTGGAGAGCACCAGGTGACCGGTCTGGGCGGCCTTGATGGCGATCTCGGCGGTTTCCAGATCCCGTATCTCCCCCACCATGACGATGTCGGGATCCTGGCGCAGGAAGGAGCGCAGGGCGCTGGCGAAGGTGAGCCCCGCCTTGGGATTGATCTGCACCTGGTTGACGCCGGGCAGGTTGATCTCGACCGGATCTTCGGCGGTGGAGATATTGACCTCGCTGGTGTTGAGAATGTTGAGGCCGGTATAGAGTGAGACCGTCTTGCCTGACCCCGTCGGGCCGGTCACCAGGATCATGCCCTGAGGTTTGGAGAGGGCGTGCAGGTATTGCGTCTTCTGCCGGTCGTCAAAGCCGAGCTGATCGATATTGAGCCGGGCGGCCGAGGAGTCCAGCAGCCGGATCACGATCTTTTCGCCCCACATGGTGGGCAGGGTGTTGACCCGCATGTCCATGGATCTGTTGCGCGAAATCTTGAGCTTGATGCGGCCATCCTGGGGC
Source organism: Aeromonas sp. R7-1 (assembly GCF_040908115.1). Classification (NCBI taxonomy): domain Bacteria; kingdom Pseudomonadati; phylum Pseudomonadota; class Gammaproteobacteria; order Aeromonadales; family Aeromonadaceae; genus Aeromonas; species Aeromonas sp. R7-1. Next base: position 104,161 of record NZ_JBFODD010000021.1, read on the forward strand.
AGGCGCCGCTCGGCAATGTCGAGCCGCGCCATCACCTTGAGGCGAGCCGCGAAGCGGTTGGCCAGGTTGACCGGCGGCGTGGCGACTTCGTGCAGTATGCCGTCTACCCGAAAGCGGATCCGGTACTTGGTCTCGTAGGGTTCGAAATGTAGGTCGGAGGCCCCGCGCTTGATGGCATCCATCATGATCTTGTGGATGTATTTGACGATGGGGGCGTCATCGTCCGCGGTGTTGACGCTCTCGTCGAGGCGGGAACTCTCGTCGGAGACCTCGAGTTCGGAGATCTCGGCCTCGTCGATATGATCCATGCCCAGGCTATCCTGCTCGCTCTCCATCAGCTTGCCGATGGCGGCGGTCAGCTTGCTCTCTTCGACCAGCAGGGCTTCCGTATGCAGGCCGAAGCTGAAGCCAAAATCCTCCAGAGCCGACACATTGGTCGGATCGGACATGGCGATATAGAGGGTGTGCCCCTGGGTGTAGATGGGCAGGACATGGTGCTTTTCAATCAGCTTTTGATTGAGGTATTTCTGCGGGATCTCGGCGAGATCGAAGGCCGCCAGATCCAGCAGAGGTACCCCATATTCCAGCTCGCAGAAATCGGCGAGGGCTTTGCTGTCGAGGATGTCGTTTTCAATCAGGAAGGTGACAAAGGGCTTGCGCTGCGCCTTGGCCTGGCTCAGATAGCGCTGTGAGTCCGGCTCACTGAGGAGGGAAGAAGCGGCCAGGCTGGTGGCCAGGCCGCTATTGAGGCTAGAGGTCATTAAATACAGCTCGCGCCGGAAACCTGACCCCATGTAATTTTGCCTGAACCTTGAACTGTACCCTCAAGCGTACAAGTCACATCGCTAACATCTGAAGCACCCACCCCAGTTATCGTGGCATCTGCGCCACTTGTTGTACCGGCTGATCCACTGACGCTTGCAACAAAGGTAGAGGACGAGCCTGTTGCATCACAGGTTGCGGTACTTCCAGAAGCAACACCTGTAGTCTGGACACAAATTTCAAGATCTGTTTTTACTTGTCCCATGGCTGCTGTTATTTCAGTAGCTTTAGCCTTTTTCGTGTAACTCTGATACGCCGGCAAGGCGATGGCGGCGAGGATGGCGACGATCGCAACGACGATCATCAATTCGATTAGCGTAAACCCTGACTGTCTTTTCATGTGAAATATCCTTTTTTCCATGTTTCCTGATAAGCACCGGTGGAATGCTATCCACGCTGGTATCTTATCCGAGCGCTTCGGGTTGGCAACAGAGGCGGGGACCTTGTTCGCCGCTTTTATGTCATTTAGTGAAATGTGTAGAAAAATCAAAGATTAAATGGCTTCCATTGGCACTTGTCATGAGGCGGGAGGGCCCATCTTCACACTCCTTATGTCGTGGGATCCTGCATAAAGAAAAGGCGCCGATGGCGCCTTTTGCAAGTTTCGAGCCCTGTAATATTTTTGGGCACGAGCAACGGATGGGGTTTGCTCAAGCCGCGACAAAGCGCATGGAGAGATCCAGTGCCCGCACATGCTTGGTCAGCGCTCCCACCGAGATGAAGTCGATCCCGGTCGCGGCGTATCCGGCAAGGGTATCGAGGGTGACGTTGCCGGAGACTTCCAGCTTGGCTCTGCCCTGATTGAGGCGAACGGCTTCCTGCATCATGGGGATGTCGAAGTTGTCCAGCATCACGATGTCGGCCCGTGCGGCCAGGGCCTGCTCCAGCTCGGCCAGGGATTCGACCTCGACTTCCACCGGTTTGTCCGGATTGAGACGGCGCGCTTCGCTGATTGCTTCAGCGATGCCGCCGCAGGCGAGAATGTGGTTCTCCTTGATGAGGTAGGCATCAAACAGACCGATGCGGTGGTTTTTGCCGCCGCCGCAGGTGACCGCATACTTCTGGGCGCTGCGCAGACCGGGCAGGGTCTTGCGGGTATCGAGCAGGCGGCAGTCAGTGCCTTCCAGCTCGGCTACATAACGGGCGGTCAGGGTGGCGACCCCGGAAAGGGTCTGCACGAAGTTCAGCGCATTGCGCTCGCCGGTCAGCAGCACGCGGGCGGGGCCATGGAGGCGGAACAGCTCCTGATTGGGGGCAAGGCGTTCACCATCTTGCACTTTCCACTCGACCTTCACTTCGCCACCGAGCTGGGCAAACACCTCGTCGACCCAGGGCTGGCCGCAGAAGACGCCCGCCTCGCGGGTGATGACTCGCGCGGTCGAGATGCGATCGGCCGGGATCAGCTGGGCCGTGATGTCGGCGCTGGCATCCGGTTGATCCAGCGCGGTGAGGGCATCGCCCAAGTCTTCGAGAAGTGCGGCGCGCACGGCGCGGCGGATGTCCTGTTGTAACATGCCTTATTCCTGCAAGGGTCTGAGAAGCAATTGCCTGTCTTTCTGGCGCAATTCCAGCCTGCCCAGGGCATTCATGCCCACCAGGATCTCCTCCCCGTCGGCAGCCGGATTGATAAAGACGGACAAATCGTACAGGGTCAGCGGACCCATCGCCAGACTTTCGATCCGGCCGGTTTCGACCTGGATCTCTCCGGCTGCCGTGTTGACCCGGCTGCGGCCCGTGGCGACGAGACCGAGCCGGGCGGCCACCTGGCTCGGTATGGTCACCCGGGTTGCTCCTGTGTCCAGCAGCAGTTGCACCGGTTGGTCGTTGATGGCACCCTCCAGACGATAATGGCCGCTGGCATCGGCCCTGAGCAATAGATCGCCGCTGGCGGTCACCGACGGTTGTTCACGACCATGAAAGTAGAAGGTCAGCAGACCCAGCAGCGAGAGCCAGGCGAGCAGCCAGAGACGGCGTGCCATCGGGTGCATAGTGTGTCCCATATCGCGCGAGTGAATGGCTCAGCCTAACATAGCGTTATCCATGAATTCAGAGACTTGTTCCCAGTTTTCCCATCCCGCCAGAGGCACATCGCTTCCATTTGTGAGTCGAGCAGACGATGACACAACCCACAACCCTGTTTTCCATCGATCGAGAAGGATGGTGCGAGCAGGCCCGCAAGGTGCCTTCCCCCCATCACAATGAGAGGCTCAGCCCGGAGGATGTCTCCTTGCTGGTGATACACGGCATCAGCCTGCCCCCCGGGCAGTTTGGTGGCCCCTTTATCGACGATCTGTTTCTGGGGCGCCTCGATCCCGGTGCTCACCCCTATTTCGCCGGTATTCACCAACTGAGGGTCTCGGCCCACTGCCTGATCCGCCGCGATGGGGAACTGGTACAGTACGTGCCTTTTGGCGCCAGGGCATGGCATGCGGGAGTCTCGATCTGGGAGGGGAGGGAAGCATGCAACGATTTTTCCATCGGGATCGAACTGGAAGGGACCGACGAGCTTCCCTACAGCGACAAGCAATACGAGGTGCTGTCGGACCTCAGCCGGGCGATTGTTCACCGTTATCCCGCCATCACGGCGGACCGTATTGTCGGCCACTGCGACATCGCGCCGGGCCGCAAGACGGATCCGGGTGACAGTTTCGAATGGCCTCGCTATCGGGAAAAGCTTCACTTTGAGTGAAAAATCTAAAAATTATTTTGTGTTTTTAGAATCAATGGCTTGCCTTGTCTGGCAAGCCATTTTTCATGCTGTTGGCCAAATGTTATCGGTGAGCAAGCTCACAAATATTGGTCAGACCATTTTCTATGAGCTATATCATGATTCCGCGTTTTTACCCCCAAAGTGGCAACCGAGCTTCTTGATTCAGATCATCTTTTGGGTGGACTTTTTTCAAGCCCTCTGCTAATTTTCGCCCCAACCATAAAATTGGTAATACCAATTTAACAAAGTAGCCTCATGCCCTATATCAAGATAACTCAGCCCAAGCTGGCCGACGCCATTGTCGCCGAGCTGGAAAGCATGATTCTGGAAGGCAGCCTGCAGCCGGGCCAGAAGTTGCCGCCCGAGCGGGAACTCGCCATCCAGTTTCAGGTGTCGCGCCCTTCCTTGCGCGAAGCCATCCAGCGCCTGGAAGCGAGAGGACTCTTGTATCGTCGTCAGGGCGGTGGCACTTACGTACAAAATGCCCTGAGCAAGGGGATCGCCGACCCCCTGTTCGAACTGCTCAGCACTCACCCGGAAGCCCAGTACGACCTGCTGGAGTTTCGTCACGCGCTGGAAGGCATCTGTGCCTACTATGCGGCGCTGCGGGGCACCGAGGCTGATTTCGAACGGATTCGCCTGGCGCAAGCCGCCATCGAAGAAGCCGGTCAGCAAGGGTCGCTGGTGGTCGAATCGGCCGCCGTGACCCAGTTCTATCTGGCCGTGGCCGAGGCCTCCCACAACGTGGTGCTGCTGCACCTGTTGCGGGCCATGGGCCCCATGCTCGAGCAGAACATTTTACGCAATAACGAAATTTTGAATCGCCGTCCGGGAGTGGTCGCCAAGATCCGTCGCCATCGTGCGAGCCTGATCGAGGCTATCCTGTCGGGGGCTCCGGAGCGGGCCAGAGCTGCTTGTCATGAGCACCTGGCCTTTATCGAGGACACCTTGTTGGATATGCAGAGGGAAGACAGCCGGATCCAGCGATCCATGCGTCGGATCCGTCAGCAGGAAAACTAATCCCACAAGGCTTTCTTAATTGTCGAATGCTTGCGCCCTTCGCCGTGCAATGCCGTGCAATCACAACAACATAGGAACCAGCCATGTCTGATATCCTGAAGAACGATGTGGACCCGATAGAAACGCTGGAGTGGCTTGCCTCTCTGGAATCCCTGCTGCGTGAAGAGGGTCCGCAACGCGCTCAGTTCATCCTTGAACAGTTGGCCGAGAAAGCCCGCGCAAGCGGTGTGGACGTGGCTGCCAAGGCAAACCGCGACTACATCAACACCATCCCGTCCAGCGACGAGCCGGCCTACCCGGGCGACCTGGAAATGGAACGCCGCATTCGCGCCATCATCCGCTGGAACGCCATGATGATCGTGCTGCGCGCCTCCAAGAAAGACCTGGACCTGGGTGGTCACATGTCTTCCTTCGCTTCTTCCGCGACCATCTATGAAGTCTGCTACAACCACTTCTTCCGTGCCCGCAACGAGAAGGACGGTGGCGATCTGGTCTACTTCCAGGGTCACATCTCCCCGGGCATCTATGCCCGTGCATTCGCCGAAGGTCGCCTGACCGAAGAGCAGCTGGACAACTTCCGTCAGGAAGTGGATGGCAAGGGTATCCCTTCCTACCCGCACCCGAAACTGATGCCGGAATTCTGGCAGTTCCCGACCGTTTCCATGGGTCTGGGCCCCATCGCCGCCATCTATCAGGCGCGTTTCTTGAAGTACCTGACCGACCGTGGCATCAAGGATTGCTCCGAGCAGACCGTTTACGCCTTCCTGGGTGACGGCGAGATGGACGAGCCGGAAGCCAAGGGTGCCCTGACCGTTGCCGTGCGTGAAAAGCTCGACAACCTGGTGTTCGTGGTCAACTGCAACCTGCAGCGTCTGGATGGTCCGGTTGTCGGCAACGGCAAGGTCATCAACGAGCTGGAAGGTCTGTTCGCCGGCGCTGGCTGGGACGTGACCAAGGTCATCTGGGGTCGCAAGTGGGATGAGCTGCTGAAGAAAGACACTTCCGGCAAGCTGATCCAGCTGATGAACGAGACCGTGGACGGTGACTACCAGACCATGAAGTCCCGCGACGGTGCCTACGTGCGCGAGCACTTCTTCAACCGTTACCCGGAAACCGCCGCGCTGGTCAAAGACATGACCGACGAGGAGATCTTCGCCCTGAACCGTGGTGGTCACGACCCCCGCAAACTGTTCGCCGCCTTCTCCAAGGCTGCACAGACCAAGGGCAAGCCGACCGTGATCCTGGCCAAGACCATCAAGGGTTATGGCATGGGCGAAGCGGCCGAAGGCAAGAACATCGCTCACCAGGTCAAGAAGATGGATCTGGGCTCCGTGCGCCACCTGCGCGATCGTTTCAACCTGCCGGTCACCGACGAGCAGCTGGAAAACCTGCCGTACCTGAAGATCGAAGAGGGTACCGAAGAGCACAAGTACCTGCACGCCCGCCGTGCCGCACTGAAGGGCTATGTACCGACCCGTCTGCGCGAGAGCACCACCAAGCTGGAAATCCCGGCGCTGGATGCCTTCGGTCCGCTGCTGGGTGAACAGGCGCGCGAAATCTCCACCACCATGGCGTTCGTGCGTTCCCTGAACGTGATGCTGAAAGACAAGTCCATCGGCAAGCGCATCGTCCCGATCCTGGCTGACGAAGCCCGTACCTTCGGTATGGAAGGCCTGTTCCGCCAGATCGGTATCTACAGCCCGCACGGTCAGCAGTACACCCCGCAAGACCGCGACATCGTCTCCTACTACAAGGAAGACAAGCAGGGTCAGGTTCTGCAAGACGGTATCAACGAGCTGGGCGCCATGTCCTCCTGGCTGGCTGCTGCCACCTCTTACAGCACCAACGACTGCCCGATGATCCCGTTCTACATCTACTACTCCATGTTCGGCTTCCAGCGGATCGGCGACATGGCGTGGGCAGCCGGCGACCAGCAAGCCCGTGGCTTCCTGCTGGGCGCGACCTCCGGTCGTACCACTCTTAACGGAGAGGGCTTGCAGCACGAAGATGGTCACAGCCACATCCTGGCCAACACCATCCCGAACTGCATCTCCTACGACCCGTCCTACGCCTATGAAGTGGCGGTGATCGTACAGGACGGCCTGCGCCGCATGTACGGTGAGAACCCGGAGAACGTGTTCTACTACATCACTACCCTGAACGAGAACTATGCCATGCCGGCCATGCCGGAAGGCGCCGAGGAAGGCATTCGCAAGGGTATCTACAAGCTGGAAACCGTGGCCGGCACCAAGGCCAAGGTACAGCTGCTGGGTTGTGGTTCCATCCTGGGTCACGTGCGCACTGCCGCCCAGATCCTGGCCAGCGAGTACGGCGTGGGTTCCGACGTGTTCAGCGTCACCTCCTTCAACGAACTGGCTCGTGACGGTCAGGACGCGGATCGCTGGAACATGCTGCACCCGACCGCCGAAGCGCGTGTGCCTTACATCGCTCAGGTACTGGGTTCCGAAGCCACCATCGCCGCGACCGACTACATGAAGTCCTTCGCCGATCAGGTACGTGCCTTCGTTCCGACCGAGAACTACCGTGTACTGGGTACCGATGGTTACGGCCGCTCCGACAGCCGTGCCAACCTGCGTCGTCACTTCGAAGTGAACGAGTTCTACGTAGTGGTTGCAGCCCTGACCGAACTGGCCAAGCGCGGCGAGGTAGACAAGCAGGTTGTGGCCGAGGCCATCGCCAAGTACGGCATCGATGCCGACAAGGTCAACCCGCTGTACGCGTAAGAGGATTGAGTGTCGCGCCGGGT